>CAMYJY010000047.1 GCA_947258835.1 uncultured Pirellulales bacterium | reverse complement strand
GCAGGTAAGTTTTTACCTGCCGCGTGATCGAAAATCCCAGCGAAGCCAATCCATTGGGCTGTCGATGGGTAAGTTCTCATCTGCCCAACGCCTAAAGCCGTTGCTAACGCCACAGGTCATCGTTGGCAAAGGGGTTTCCGCCGGTTCCTGTGGGCTGCGGGAGGACCTTGAGAATCTGCTCGGCAAGTCGCAGGTCAGCGCGGGTGGTGATCTTCAGGTTGAAGGGAGAGCCGACCACGATAGCGACTGTTTCGCCGAGGGCCTCCACCAGGGAGGCGTCGTCGGTGGCTGGTTGGCCGGCCCGAGCCGCGTATGCCCGCAGCAGCAGCGCGCGCCGGAAAACCTGAGGGGTTTGGGCTTCCCACAATCCCTGCCGGTCGACTGTGGTTATGACTTGCTGTTGGCCATCGACGCGTTTGAGCGTGCTGGTTACGGGCACGGCCAGCAGGGCCGCGCCGTGCTCCGCGGCCGCCTGGCAGACCGTCTCAATCCACTTGTCGGCCAGGCAGGGGCGGGCGGCGTCGTGGACGGCCACCAAGTCCACGCTGTCATCCACCAGGGCCAAGGCCCGCTCGATGGAATCGGCCCGTTCCGCCCCTCCAACGCAAACCGTCACGCCCAGGATGGCGATATTGGCACCAAACCGGCGTTTGAATTCCGCCAGGTCGGCCTCGGCCACGACCACAATCAGCTGTTTGACAGCAGAATGCTTGAGAAACTTTTCTGCCGCATGCAGCCAGACCGCCTTGCCCCCCAGATTGACAAACGGCTTTTTGTAGTGCCGATCATGAAAGCGACGGCTGGCACCAGCGGCAGGCAGTATGACGGCGATGGAGGGCATGGGCAGATGGACGCGAGGTGGCGGGGGCATGGTGGAACGTGCGCAGGTTGTGTGGCTGCTCTCAGTTGAGCAAGAAATCGCAACGAAACAATCCCAGGGAAATAACGTCACGACAATGTTCGATTTTATCACAAGGCGGTGCCGCTTCCAGAGCGTAACTGGCGTGGATACCGTGGGGGTGGCCACGGTAAAAATCTTTGAATCTTGCGCAAACTTGAGCGACCAACGGGAGCGGTCAAGCGCTTTCCGAGCGGCAGCTCGCTTTGGTTGGCGGCCCTGCCGCCTTGTGGTATAGTGTGGTATGAAATTTTCATGATGCATCGCATCGCGACTGAGGAGTACGATTCCGCTAGTGTCTACTGTTGCCCGCAAACCGGGGATGGAGAGTGAGTCTGCCGTCTTAGTGGGTGTCCAGTTGTCGGAGCATCTGGTGCCCGAGTCCATGGGCTTCCAGGAGCCCCTGGAGGAGCTGGCGGGGCTGGTGCAGACCGCTGGCTCGGAGGTGGTAGCCCGTTTGACCCAAAAGCGGGAAACCCCAGATAAAACGACGTACATTGGCCGGGGGAAGGTCGAGCAGTTGCAGCGGCTGGTGGCAGCCAGTGAGGCGGATGTGGTCGTCTTCGACAATGACCTTTCTCCCGCGCAGACGCGGAATCTGGAGCGGGCGCTGGACGTGAAAGTCCTGGATCGCACGGAAGTGATTTTGGATATTTTTTCCGCGCGGGCCCAGACCCACGAGTCCCGCTTGGCGGTGGAGCTTGCGCAGCTGGAGTATTCGCTGCCGCGGTTAAAAAACATGTGGACCCACTTGTCGCGTCTAAAAATGGGCGTGGGGATGCGGGGGCCGGGCGAAAAACAACTGGAAACGGATCGTCGCTTGGTGGAGAAGCGCATTCGTGATTTGCGGCGTGACTTGGAGCGGATCCAGCAGCGCAAAGAGCGGGAGGTGGCTGGGCGAAAAGACCGGCGGACCGTCTCGCTGGTGGGGTACACCAATGCCGGCAAAAGCACGTTGATGAACGCGTTGACTGCGGCGGAGGTGTTGGCTGAGGATAAGCTCTTTGCCACGCTCGATACCCGCACCCGTCGTTGGCGGCTGCCTGGTTGGGGGCCGGTGTTGCTCAGCGATACGGTCGGTTTTATTCGGGATTTGCCCCACCGTTTGATTGCCAGTTTTAAGGCCACGCTGGAAGAGACGCGGCAAGCGGATTTACTGATCCATGTGGCGGATGCCAGCAGCCCGGCAGCGCTGGATCAGATTGCCGCCGTGTATGAGGTGTTGCGGGAGCTGGATATTGATGAAAAAGACACCTTGCTCGTGCTCAACAAAATGGACTGCGTCGACAGCGGGGTGCAAATCGAGGCCTTGCGTAACCGTTATCCGCAGGCGGTGCCCCTGAGTGCCCGGACGGGCACGGGGCTCACGCAGCTGGCCAACCGAGTCAGCAGCGCCTTGAGCCGCGACTTTTTGGATCTGGAAATTCGACTCGATGCGAGCAATGGCCGTTTGTTGGCCTACTTGGCCAAATATGGGGAGGTGCTCAGCCGCACCTTCGTGGAGAATCAAGTGGTCGTGCATTGTCGCATCTCCGAGCAGCACGTGGGGCCTATTCGTGAGGATCCGGGACTCACGATACGTCCCTACCAGGCAGGCGGTGAATTGCCCCCACCGTCGGACGTGCCCCGTGCCTCGGGCTCGTCCGACGAGGCCTCGCTGGGAGAAGCCGGATAGTGGGCCGACGTGATTTGACTGGGCGACGGGTTTTGCTGACGGGGGCTTCCGCTGGGGTGGGGCGCGCTGTGGCGGAGCGGTTGGCGGCGTGTCGCACTCATCTGCTGTTGGTAGCACGGAATACGCAGCGGTTGCAGGCCCTGGTGCCCGAGCTGCGGGCCCAGGGTGCTGCCCAGGTGGAAATTGTTGCGGGAGATCTCACGCAGGGAGCCGTGCGGTCGCAGGCGGTGCAACGTGTGCAGGAGCTGTGGGGAGGCCTGGACCTGTTGATCAATAATGCCGGGGTGAGCGCCCAGGGACGTTTTGTGGACGGTGCGGCAGCGGCCGTGCGTGAGGTGTTCGAACTGAACTTTTTTGCCACGGTGGAATTGACACGTTTGGCGGTTCCCTTGTTGCGTGCGGGGAACTCCAGTGTGTTGGTCAATATAGGATCGGTGTTGGGGCATCGCGGTGTGCCGTTTAACAGTGCGTACTGCGGCAGCAAATTCGCTCTGCGTGGCTGGAGCGAGGCCATTCGTCCGGAGCTCAAGCGTTTGGACATCGACCTGTTGTTGGTCAGTCCTGGTACGATCCAAACAGATTTTTTCGACCACTTGGTCGCCCGCACCGCCGCGCCTCCCTGGCCCCAGCAACGGGGGATTGCGCCCCAGGCAGTCGCCTCCCAAATCGTGCGTGCTCTGCAATCCCGGCGGCAAGAAATCTATCCCAATTGGCGAGGCCGTCTCTTGCTGCTGGGCAACCGCTACTTTCCGCGACTGGTGGACCGTTTCATGCAGCGGTATGGTTAGTCGTTTGGCACACAACCCTTATAGGTCGCTGGTATTCTCGATCATGCTCGACATCCTCTACGAAAGTGGTCCTTGTCTGGTGGTCAACAAACCGACCGGCATCTTGACCCAAGCGCCACGCGGGATTGAGAGCATGGAGACCTTGGTGAAGGATTTATATCGTCGGCGTGAGGGCAAGCCCTCGGAGGCCAAGGTGTACCTGGGTCTTGCGCACCGGATCGATCGTCCCGTAAGTGGTGCCCTCACCTTCGCGCGTCATGTCCGCGCGGCACGGAAGCTGTGCGCGCAGTTTGCCAACCGCACCGTGGGCAAGGTCTACTGGGCTTTTGTGGAGGGGCAGGTCGTGGAAGACGAGGGGACTTGGCGCGACTTTTTACATAAGCGTCACGGGCTGGCGCGGGCGGAGGTTGTGACGGCGGACCATCCCGGGGCCAAGCACGCGGTACTTCATTATCGTGTGTTGTGGCGGAGTGTGGCGGGCAGTTGGCTGGAAATCCAACTGGAAACGGGGCGCACACATCAAATCCGGGTCCAGGCCGCCACGCGGGGCCATCCCGTGTGGGGCGATGCCCACTATGGCAGCGTGGTTCCTTTTGGTGAGCCGCATGAGGACATCCGCCGTCGAGGAATTGCCTTGCACGCACGCAGTTTAATTTTCAATCATCCGATGACAGGCGAGCCGGTGGACGTCGTCGCTCCGCTGGCCCCGGCCTGGCAGCAACTCGCTTTGCCTGGGAATGGTGCTGGGGAGGCGGCAATGCCACCGTAGTTGCTGATCCAGCGAAGCTGGAGCCGGGACGGTTTCCTACACTGCTATTACTTCTATTACTTCAAGTAAAGAACCACAACGAAACAAAGCAACGACGTTTTTTACTACGCCGTGGCGTCGTTCCGTTGTTTCGTTGTGGTTCTCATCCCTACACATCTCACCGTGATAAAAAAGGAATATTTCATGCCGCGTGTGGTTTCATTTATTGTTTTGCTGGCGGTCATTATCCTGATTGGCTCCATGTTTTTTCAGGTGATGGTGCAATTCATTGTGCCTTTGTTTCTGGCGGCCGTGCTGGTGGTGATTTTTAAGCCCTTGCACTTATGGATGTTGGCCAAGTGTGGCCAGCGTGCGCGGGTTGCCGCTGCCTTGACCACGCTGTCGATTGTGTGCATTGTGCTGTTGCCCGTCAGCGGCATCTTGGTCAAAGCTGTGGCGGAGGGGGTGGCCATGGTGCGCGAGAATACGGCCGATGGCCAGCTCAATTCGGCATCGATTGAGGTCATGATCGACAAGACGATGGCCCTCATCAATCAGGGCTTGGCCAAATTTCAGTTGCCCCAACAGAGCAGTGCGGACGTGTATGCCTATGTCCGTCAATTTCTCGAACAGGCGGTGGCCCCGTTGCTCTTCGGCGGGGTGGGGATCTTGTTGGGGACGCTGGTCGGTGCGGCGATCATGGTGTTGACGATGTACTATTTTTTTTCCGATGGCCACAACATGACATCCGCGCTGATGAAGCTATCTCCCTTGGATGACAGTTACGAGTACGAGCTGCTGGAGAAGTTTAGCGATATTAGCCGAGCGGTTGTCCTGGCCTCGCTGCTGTCGGCGTTGGTCCAGGGGCTGTTGGCGGGGGTGGGTTATTTTTTGGCGGGGATCGAAAACCTCTTTTTATGGACGGCCCTGACGGCTTTTATGGCGATGGTGCCTTTTGTGGGAGCCGCGGCGATTTGGGTACCTCTCTGTTCTTACCTCTATTTTGCGATGGGGCATACGACAGCAGCCATCGTGCTGGCGATCTATTGTGCTACGTTTGTGTCGTTGAGCGATAACCTCATCAAACCCTTAGTGTTGCATGGTCAGGCGAATTTGCATCCGCTGCTGGCCTTGTTGAGCGTGATTGGCGGCGTGCAGGCATTGGGGCCCATCGGGATTTTGGTGGGGCCCATGCTGGTGGCCTTCTTGCAGGCCCTGTTGCAGATGCTGAACAAGGAGCTGCTGCTGTTGGGAAAACCCGTGGATGCCGCGGCCGGCCCGTCGTAGCTGGCAATGGCCGGGGTAGGAGCAGGCGGGGAATTGGGTTAGAATTTTGGCTGATCTGGCAGTATTGCTGGGGACAGAAAACTTGTGCGGCCGTGTTCGGTTGGCCGCTGGTACCGTGAAAGGACTCCATTATGGGATCAGCCGTCCTGATCTTTTGGGCTTCGGTGGTGGGTGTGGTGTATGGTTGGCAGCCCATGCCGGATGGAAGCCAGAGTTACGAATACATCGTGCAATTGGATCCCGAGCTGGTCACCAACCTGGCTACCGGTCGCTCGATCCCCGTTACCGCCGACATCCCCCCTGAGTTGGGGCCCATTGGTCGGATTCGAATTGTCGTCGGTCGTGAGGATTTGCCGCGTCAGCGACTGACCACCCAATTCAAGCCCTGGCCGAAAACGCCCGTGCGTTCCGAAAAGCTTACCCGTGACAGCGTGGTGGAGACGCAGTATACCCAAACTGGCAATCCGCTCACGGACAGTGGCGACCGTTATGGCAGCGTTTCGAATTCTCAGGGTGCCATTTTGCCGCCTGCCGAGGAATATGTGGACCGCGCGGAGGCCTTTGCGGAATCGCTCCAGCGGGATGCGCGGCAGATTCAGCGGGAGGCGGAGCAGGCGATCGAGCGCGGCGGGCAGCGGCTCAGCGCCCAGGCGAGACAAATTTTGCCCCCGCAGGGGCCGGCCACCGATCTGGGCCGCGCCGTGCAGGCGGAGGCCAGGCAGTTGTTTCGCGATCAGCGCTCGGAGCGGACCTCTGGGAATTTTTCGCAGCACCCTGGCGGAGCGGCCATCCTGCCTGCGGGCAACGCCGCGGCGTCGCCTCCGACCCCAGTTGCGAGCGGCGCTAACGGTCAAGCGGCCACGAACCAGACAATCCTGCCGCCCGGCAGCAGCGCGTCTCGCGACCAGCGGCAGCCACGCCTAGATCGGCCCCTGGCCCCCAGCCAAGTCGGCAAGTGGCAGGGATCCGCCATGACTCCGCAGTCTCGCCAGGCGGCCACGTCCCAGGCGGCCACGTCCCAGGCGGCCACGTCCCAGGCGGCGGGGCTGTCGGAGAAGTACTCTGCCGATTGGCCTGCAAGCCACGAAAATCAGGAGCGTCAGACCGCTCCTAGCCAACGCTCGACTCCATCACCCACCAACTTCAACGCACCGTTTCCGCAGCCCCCGGCGGATAACCAGACCGCCACCGCGACACCCGGTCGAACTCCTGTCGGCGGTCCGCAGCCAGGTGGCTACGATTTCAGTCGGTCCAGCGGTTCTGCTGCTGAGCGTGGTGCTGCAGCGGCTTGGCCAGCCGACTCTTCGCAAACACCCACCATTCGGAAGGAGATGTTTCAGCACCCGGCGCACGCGCCGGTGGCAAGGGTTCCCGGCCAGTCGGTTTCGACTGGGGCCAGAGGCACGCCCACGTCCCAGCAGCCACCGTTGGCCGATTACCGGCAGCAGCCAGTGGCCTTGCAGCGGCCAGCCGGTCAGCCTGCTGGGGTCGGACAAAACTTGGGGCAGCAGGCGTTGGCCAACCCCAGCCCGCGCGACAATCGGCAGGACAACAGCTCGGTCTTTCCACTACTGCTTTCGTGGGTGCTCTTAAGTGGCTCGGGGGCCGGCAACCTGTACCTTTTCTGGAGCTACTTTGACGTGCGCTGTAAATACCGCGAACTGGTCCACAACGTGAATCGCCGTCAGGCGGACCGAAAGCCTGATGATGCTTAAGCAGTGCACTTTCTGAGATAGCGGCCGGAGGCCGCCATCTCAGGTTCAGATCAATTTACTTCTGAAAGAACGGCCTCCGGCCGTTTTTTCAGAAACTGCAGTTAGGCTGTGAACGACGGCCTACCCCGGCATGTGGTGCTAGCTGTCGATGTCGAACCCAAGATATGCTACTTGCTTGCCAGGGGAAGGGAATTGGTTAGGTTTATGGGCTGACTTGCATACCCACCTGCCGCGTGACACGGCCACACCATTCCTGGGAGGATCTTGAGGCTAAAACGATAGGGAAATCGGTTGAACAGGTCTCAGAGAGCTTGTTTGTTTTTTGTGCGATCAAGTTCTCACAGTGTCAATAGCTCATAGTGTGTGTTGAAAAAGACGTGTAATGGTGCGCCTGTAGAGGTTGCGACCGCGCGGGTTTTTGCATCACTGGGTCTGTCTCACTGAGTCTGTCTCATTGGGGTGTCAGGAAGACTTAGTTCCTCAGGGTCGAGTTTTCCAGCTTGGTTTTTTCCAGCTTAGTTTTTTCCAGCTGGGATTTCTTCAGCTTAGGTTTCTCCAGCTTATCCCTATCGCCAGCAACTCGATTCTAGGGAAGTCATTGACGGTGCAGCGGCTCGCTGCGCCGGAAAAGGAGTGCAGAGCGATGACGAAGCCATTGATAGGCGTAAATGCAGATTACCGAGCAGGTCAGGGGGAAGGTCCAGCGTATACATTTGTGGCGTCGGATTATTTTGACGCGGTGCTTGAAGCAGGCGGGGTGCCGATTATTATCCCGCCTTATCAGACGGAGGAAGACATTGACGAGGTTCTCAATCGTCTGTCGGGCGTGGTCCTGGTGGGTGGAGCGGACCTCGATCCCCGCCGGGACGGTTGGATGCTCCATCCCACGGTTCGTTTGCAGGATCCTCGTCGCGAGGCCTTCGATCGCTGCTTAACGCGTAAGGTATCCGAGCGGCGCCTGCCGGTATTCGGCATTGGTGCCGGGATGCAACTGCTCAATGTCACGCAGGGTGGCAATTTGTTCCTGCATATTCCCGAGGACTTGCCGCAGGCCCTGCCTCACAATGATCCTCTGGATGCAGCGCACCGGCACACCCTCACCCTCGAATCGGGTTCGATTATGGATCGGGTCTATGGGGACGGAGAGTTGCGGGTGAATAGCATGCATCATATGGCCATTGATGAAGTGGCCCCAGGTTTTGCGGTGACTGCCCGGTGTCCCGATGGGGTGGTAGAGGCCATAGAAAGTACGATGTCGGACTGGTTTGCGCTGGGCACCCAATTTCATCCGGAAGCGGATACGGCCTCTGCGCTGGATGTCCGCATCTTTGAGGAGTTTCTCGGCGGTGTGATCGAGTCGCATCGTGCGATGAGTCTGGTGGCTTAGAGCGTTTCCCCGAGCGGCGTTCTGATTGACCCAGGGCCTGTCATCCGTGCTGGAAGCGCGGGTGGCAGGCTTTTGTTATGCTTCTGCCGTTTCTTTTTGAAACGGCAGTTATTTTCTTAGCGTGCGTGAAACTTCGTTACGCTGCCGCTGTAGTAGGCCCGCACTTCTTTGTCGTCTGCTGTCTCACCGGCAAGTAGTAATGCACCATCGTCGGCAATCGACTGGCAGGTGCCACTCCGCGTTCCCTGCGGTGTCTCCAGGCAGAGCCATTTGCCTGTCAGCAGGGAGTACTCGCGCCACAGCTGAGGCAGCCGAGCATCTCCAGCCAACAGCATGTGCAGGCAATCTTGTAGGTGGGTCAGGCAGTCGCTGAGCACTGCCGTGCGGTCGAGGGGGTGACCGGCCACGTCCACCAGGCTTACGGCCGTCTGGTGCAGCGCGGTGGGCGCCTGGCGGATGGGGTTGTTCACATTCAGCCCCATGCCGACCACCGCCCGCAGGGGCCGATCCGCTGGCTTGCCAGCGGCAGCAGGCTTTGCTGTCTGCGTTGGCCGGCGGCCCCCCGTTCGAGCCGGGGGCAGGTTCTGTCGCCCAGTGGTCTCAATCAGGATACCGCCTACTTTGCGGTCGTTAAGAAAGATGTCGTTGGGCCATTTGAGATGCAGCTGGGCTGCGGGGACATGGGGTTGGAGGGCACGGCAGACCGCGACACCGGCCGCCAGGGCCAGCGGGCAGAGTTGTGCAAGATCGATGTCCAGTGGCCGCTGCAGCACCGAAAAAGTTAACGCGCCGGGCCCAGACCACCAGCGGTGTTGGCCCCGACCACGTCCGGCGACTTGGGCTTCGGTAAAAAATAATTCGGTCAGGTCGGACTGTGTCCGACGCGCATGTTCCAGGGCCTTGCTGTTGGTGGAATCGGTTTGCCAGAGAAAATGTGCTTGGTCAATCCACGTTTGTTCGACCACGGAGTTGAGGTCTACCGCAGGGATCATGGTTTGGCCCGTGAAGCCCCCGTTGCCGCTGCGGACATCTCCATCAGCACAGCGGGCATCCGCTGCACGGTGCCTTGGCGATCGACGCAGGCGATGGTGCTGTGGCCCTCGGCGAGAAGAGTTTCTTCCCGATACACTCGATAGGAGTGATCCTGCCTGGCCGACGTGGCCCGTTCTAAGGCGATCACCAGCCGGAGCGTGTCCCCAAAGCAAGCGGGGGCTCGATAGCGACAACGGATGTTGTGGACGACCAGGTAGTACCCTTCCCGTTCCAGGTCCGCATAACTGTGCCCAGCTGCCTTGAGCATCTGGACACGTGCTAATTCAAAATATTGGAAATAATTCGCATGATGGACGATACCCTGTCCATCCGTCTCGCAATAGCGGACCTCGATTTCAATTTCGTGCTGCATATCTTGGTGGGTGCTTGCTGAGGTGGCGGCCAGCGGCCGCCGCCTTAGCCAGGAAAAGGGAGCGTTGAGGCCGCTCGATTCATGGTGAGTAAAAATATTGATGGTGGAGGAAAATACCAGCGAGAAACGGGGACTGGCTCCGTACTCTTTCAGGCGAAAACTTTGCTGGGCCGTAGTGCACGGAGCCAGTCCCCGTTTCTCCAACGACTCTATACGATTTTGCGTGCTAATCCTAGCGGGTGGCAGCCCGCGTTGCAGGAACGTGTCAATAACCCTATCGATTCGCCAGTTTACCGTGTTTCTAGAAAATCGTGTGGGCCAGTTGTTGGAAGTGGTCCGTCGTTTTGAGGGCAGCAACGTCCGGATAGTGGCGCTGACCATTTCGGACTCGGCCGAGTGTGCCGTGGTCCGTTTTCTGCTGAGCAATCCCGAGCAAGGCCGGGAGGTTCTGGAGCGCGCGGGTTTGGCGATTGTGGAATCGGACCTGATTGCCGTAGAGCTTCCCGACAGTCCCCAGCCGCTGTTGCAGGTGTGCACGGCGTTATTGCAGGCTGAAATTAACATTTCGCAAGTCTACCCCTTGATCGCCCGCCCCAAGGGAAGGCCCGTGGTGGCCCTGATGGTGGACAATAATGAGATGGCCCTGGAGACGTTGAATGACAAGGGTTTTACCACCGTCCATGAGGACGATCTGGAGCATTGCGAGTAGTGGGTTGGTTGCCCAGGCAGGCGGTTTTTTCGTATCGTGGATGATTCCCTATCGAGCGAGATGCACTGTTCCGGAGAGCTTGGCCGTAGCAGCTGACCGCACCAAGTTGTTTCCCTTTGTCCCAGCCAAATTTCCAGCGATCCATGTCTATTCCAGTTACTTGTCCTGGCTGCCATACTCGTTTTCGTGTGGGGGACCAGCACGCGGGTAAGACCGGGGCTTGTCCCAAGTGCAAAAACCCGATTCAGATTCCTGAACCCGGTGACGAAGTGGTGATTCATGCCCCGGAATTGGAGGCGGGGGCCAAAGATGCCCAGGGGCGCTCGGTACTGAAACCGATCAAGCGTCAGGAGGCCCGCTTGAGCGTCAATATTGGGGTGGCTGTGGTGGGCCTGGGGGTGTTGGTGTTGGCCCTGGCTTGGCTGGTAGGCCGCAGCGACCTGGGGGAGTCTCAGCTGTATGCCTTGGCCGGCGGGGCCATCTTGCTGGGGCCGCTGTTGTCTTATGCGGGCTACACGTTTTTAAGTGACGATGAGCTGGGAACGTATGCCGGCGCGAGTCTGCTGTGGCGGTCGTTATCTTGCGGTTTGGTCTATGCCTTCTTGTGGGGAGTCTATCTGTATTTGGGATCCCAGCTGTTTGGTGACCAGGCCTACTATGAGCAGGGTCTTAATGCTGTCCAGCTCATGGGTTTGGGGGCTGTGGTGCTAGGGATCGGGACTTTTGCCGCCTATGTTTGTTTCGATCTCGAAACCGGCGCGGCATTTTTTCACGCCGCTTTGTATTTCTTGGTCACAGCCGGCTTACGCTTCGTGATGGGCCTGCCGCTCCTGCCAGGAATGCCCGGCGGCCCCAACTAACACGTTTGAACCACGACGAAACAACGGAAACAACGTCCACCACGAATCAACAAACGAAAAATAAGTCTCCGTTCGTAGTCGCATTCGTTGTGGTTCCTTTTGTTGCAGGAATGGCTCAGAAGAGAGTAAATTGCCGTCGTAGCACGCAGACGGTTACCCCCAGCCCCCCCAGCATCTAACCTCTAGTCCCTAGCCCCTAGCCCCTAGCCTCTAGCCTCTATCTCCCCATGCTCCGCATACCTGAGGTCGCCGCTTTGCGCAGTTCGCGGGGGACGGTGCGGATTCCTCCCGAGTTGGATGTGCCGATCACCCCGCGGGTGCAGCAGCTGATCGACACGCGGGCCTTTCGTCGCTTGGCGCGGATCAGCCAGTTGGGGCTCGTGCAGCTGGTCTACCCGGGGGCCCAGCATTCGCGTTTTGAGCATTCGCTGGATGCGGAGCAATTTCTGGTGGCCGCCTTGTTGCACGACGTGGGGCATTGGCCGTTCTGCCATCCCTTGGAGGATATCGCGCTCCCCGATCTCCCCAGTCACGAGCAGTTTGCCGAGCGGTTTTTGCTAGGTGACGAAATGGCGACGGTGTTGGTCGACCAGTGGCAGCTAGAACCCGCGGCGGTGGCCGCGATGCTGGCCGCTGCCAGCCACCGTCCGGCGGAGCGGATTCTGCAGAGCTTGTTGTCAGGGCCGATTGACGTGGACAAGATGGACTACCTGTTTCGGGACAGTCTGCACGCCGGGGTGCCGTATGGCAAAAACTTCGACCAGGCCCGTCTGATCCACAGCCTGTGTCTGGATGAGCACGGTGTGGGGGTGGCGATTTCCGACAAGGGCAAGACGGCTGCCGAGATGATGGTCTTTGCCCGCTACGTGATGTTTAGTGAGGTTTATTGGCAGCATGCGGTGCGGGCGGCCACGGCCATGTTGCAGCGGGCCTTTGGAATCGTCTACCGGGCGCTGGATCTGGAGGCCCTGTTTCAATTGACCGAGCAGCCCTTTGTCGAGGCCTTGTTGGCTGCCGCCGGCGATGGGCCCGCCCGGGGGTTGTTGGAGGGCATTTTTGGGTCGCGGCGCCAGCTCTACAAACGGGTGGCTCAATTTAGCTTGTTTCAACAACCGGAGGTGTACCGTCTGTTAGCGCGGCAGCCCTATCCTTGGCTCGTCCGCTGCGCGGAGAATTTGGCCGAGCTGGCCAGTTCGCAGTTGGGGGAGGAAATTTCTCCCACGGAGTTGCTCTTTGACGCGCCGCCGCAGAAGCTGGAGGTGGAATTTCAAATCGATGTCCACTTCGTCAAGGAAGATCGCTACCGGCGCTTGGGCGCCATCTCTCCGGTTGTGAAAACCTTGGCCAACGAGCAGTTTGACGATTACGTCAAGCGCGTGCGAATTTTTGCCCACCCCCGCCTGGCACCGCGGCTGCAGCGGGTGGCCGATTGGTCGGAGTTGGTCGCTGCCGCTGTGGAGCGGACCGTGGGCGATGGCCGATAAGCGGTAGGCAGGGGCTGGAGGAATTTTCCGCACAAAAAAGGGCGGGTGGCACCCAACGCTGGTAACGATATTAGTGGCAGCGTGCCAGCGGGCAGCCGCGCTGGATTTCCGCCGCTCTCTTGCGTCATTCCCGCGCAAGCGGGAATCTAGACAACTTGCACTGCTCCTGGATTCCCGCCTGCGCGGGAATGACTGCCTCCCCAATACTGCCCACAAAATCGTTACCAGCGTTGGTTGGCACCGACAGTCGGCCGGAGTTGACTTGATTTTTCAGTAAGTCTTTGTCGGCCGATTGTCGGTGTGCGTAGCACAGGAGGCAACAAAGGAAACAGAGAGATCGCTTCTCTGGTGTCCCTGTCATTGATATCAGGCAACCCATCGAGAATCGTTTCTACGTCTGCTTTGATCTGCATTTCAAAGATCTCGGTGATCCGCTTGTGGGTGTTTGAGTCGCGTCGGGTGGCCATCGCAACAGCGATGGACTGACCAACTTTCGGATGTCCGGCGGCGTTGATCTTTGAAAAAGGTAAGCTGAGCGTTCACTGCTCCGGATCGAAGATCCGGTCTTCGACGACCGCTTCGATCAGACGGAATTGTAGCTCGAAAACTTCACGCAGCGCGTTGTCGGGTTCGACGTCGCCGACAACGCCCATTTCCGCATCGCAGAAGCGGTGGGCCAGGCCGACGACGGTGACCGTGCCGGCGCCGTGGCGGACGGTCGCCGCGATCGGCGTTTCGTCGATCCAGGCGCAGGGCTTGCCGCCGGCGATCAAACAGGCTCGGTCGACCGGCACCGACGGTAGCCCCTCCACGGTGCGTAGATTCCCCTGCAGCGAAGTTGCCAACGTGGCGGAGAGCCCGAACGAACGGTTCGAGCAGTTTCGGCAGCGTGCGGATGCGATCCGCATGGCGCCGTTCCGTGGCCTGGACTTGTTTTTCCCACTCGACGATATCCTCACGCCACTTCTCGACGTGCTGTTCCCACTGGGCGATCGCCTCGTCCCAGGTCATGGTTGCTGCGGTCCTCACGTCGACAACGTCGTCGCCGCGGACGGGTTTCCTCGGCTTGACCGGTTTGTCGGGCAGATGCTTCGGACGGACGAGGATCAGGGCTTTGCCGCCTTGCTCGACGTAGTCGACAAATCGTCTGGAGAATTGTGCGTCGGGTTCCACACTGGGGTCGATGATCAGCAGCGTCCAGACGAGCCCGTTCCCGGACTCCGTGCCGAAAAGGCCCGCGGCGGTGGCCAGTTCGTCAAGCCCGTTGGTCAAATGATAGTAGCTCAGCCCAAACATCCAAGCAGAGGCGAGCAGCGCTATGGCCATCCACACGCGCATCAGGAAGCCTCCTCAGTTTCCGATTCGTCGAGTTTTTTAGGGTCTTCGAGTTCTTCTTCGAGCGTCGCCTCAGCAGGCATGGCCGTGGATTCGTCGTCCGGATCAGCCGACGTTTCACTTGGGAGGATTCGTCGGTCGGCGTTTCGCTCTGGGAGGGTTCACCGGCCGCGGGGCTTTGCTCGAGCGGCGGTTGTTTGGCGACGGGATCCGAAGGCGGGTTCGGGTTGGGCGGGTACCAGATCGAATCGTTGGAGCCCGCTTCCAGAAGCGAGAGGAAATAGCGCCAGAAAACGGCATTCTCATACTGACCTTCGAAAGGGCTACCATCGATCCGTTCGAGGTTTCGGTTCATCGCAAAGCGGGTGTCGCCGATCACGACGACGAGACCGCGGCCGTAACGCCGCACCAAAATCAACGGGATGCGAGGAGCCGTGGAACGCCACTGGCTAACGACGAGTAACTCGTTTTCCGGCGCGGTGCTGTAGACCGGCCAGGCCGCATCGAAGCGAACGTAGGCGTCGTAGTCTTCGGTCCTAAAGTAGAGGGCCTTGAAATGCCCCAATGGCATTGGCTGCGCGTCGGGAAGGTGGGGGGGCGTGCCGATGAAGAACTGAAATCCAAAATGGTCCTCCTGGCTTTCGCGATCCAAGGCCTGCCAGCCGGCCCCCGTGCCCGAGAGGAGCGCGCGGCTGCCGTCGGCGCAATCTCCGCCGGCGGTACAAATGAAAATGCCACCGGCCCGCACGAAATCTCGCACGAGTTGGCGTTCCCGCCGCTTGAATTCTTCTCGCGGCCGGGTACCTGACGCGGCAGAAAATAGGCGAGCAAGGCTACCGCCGTGAAGGCTTGGAGGATCGCCGCCAGCCCAGGCAGACGCCAGGGGAATGTATGGCGAGCGAACGCGTCGGCCGCCTGTTTCAACTTGAGTTCGGATGGCAGCTCAAATAATAACCGCTCACACCCCAGCTTGATTCGTTTTTTGCCGCTGTGGCAACTGCAAATTAGCCTGCCGCGGTAGCTCACATTGGTTCGAGGTCCCCCCCGGTCAAGCCGGGGGCAGGTTCTTGCCTCGTTAACCTCTAACTAGGTGGCTGCAGGACCATCAATAAACCACCTCCGCCGCCCTTGCGTTGGCCGGCGGTTCCCCGGTCTGGCAGGCTCTGCCGCCGAAAAAAATCTAGCAGACATCGGGTTGATAAACTGGAGGGTCTGCGGGTAGTCTGCCGATAAGGTTTTTCGGATAGGGCAACCGTTCCTGTCCGACCCGCACCGGACGCGTGTCGCATGCAGCCTCCCCGCTGAGCACCCAAGCATGAGGAGTTGGGTGCTGCTTTACTCCCTCTCAGGCAGATTTATAACTCAGAGTGAAAATAAGTTTACTTCGTGCTAGCCGGTTTGGGCCGGAAAAGCCCACTCCATCCGCCTTGGAACCAGGTCTCGTGGTAAGCCGCCGCGGTGTGGCACATGATGTCTTCCCCTTCGCCTTACCTACTCTTTGCCGAAGCCAGCCGCAATTACCGCACAGCGGATACCTGGCGTTTTGTCTTGCAGAACCTCGAGAATGACCAACGCCTGTCGGCGTCGGATCAGGAAGCAGGTGCCAGCCGCGAGCGGCTGGAGCTGCTCGCGGTGGTGCGTGGTCTGGAGGCCCTGGCCGGGCCCGCGCGGGTGACCTTAGTCACCAACAGTCGCTACGTCAGCCGCGGGATCAAGCTGGGACTCGACGCCTGGCGGGCCAACCGGTGGTGTTGGGAACGTTTTGGCAAAATGGTGCAAATTCGCGATCATGATTTGTGGCAGCGGGTGGATCGGGCCCTGGAGTTTCATCAGGTTGTGTGCCAAACCTGGCATTTCGAGGAGGCCCCCGTGGCCAGGGAGGCCAGCCATCCGCAGGCTGCGCCAGCGGATGGCCGGGCCGCACCCACGCCTCAGTCCCCTGTTTTTGTAGGGTCCCCGCGGATAGCCTTTCCCGAGGCGGAGGCCGTGCCGCTCAAGCGGCGGCGGCGGCGGCGTCGTCGGCCGGCGGCAGGCCGGCAGAGGATACTGCTGGGGGCCTCGGCTTGAAACGGCGCTGGAATGCAGTGTGTGCGGCGCTCTCTCCCGGTGGGGGGCAGGGCCGTACAATTTTAACTACAATAGAGCCTATAGAATATTAACGTAAGGATACGACGTGCGATCTCAGGTAAATGTCAAAACAATTGCCCCATTGGTTTATGGCTATCATGAGAACCCTGGTGAAATTCTAGGTCCCCATGAAATCGTGGAGAGTGGACGCCGCGCGTTGGCGGTACGGGCTTTCTTGCCCGAGTCCAAGCAGGTTTGGCTGGTGGACCCGCAGCACGGTTTGTCCAAGCCGATGCGGCGGATTCACCCGGCGGGACTGTTTGAAGTTATTTGTGATGCGGAGATTCATAACGACCAGCACGGTCCGTCCTATCAATTTTGTGCCATCAACCAAGCCGGCCAGCAAACCACCATGCACGATCCTTATGCTTTTCCACCGCTGTTGTCGGAGTACGATATTCACCTCTTGGGGGAGGGACGCCATTGGGATAGCTATCGCAAGCTGGGGGCCCACATCCGTGAGGTCCACGGCGTGCGGGGTGTCAATTTCGCGGTGTGGGCGCCAAATGCCGAGAGCGTGAGCGTGGTCGGTGCCTTCAACGACTGGGATCGTCGGACCCATGCCCTGCGGAAGCACGTGCCCAGCGGTATCTGGGAGCTGTTTGTGCCTGAATTAACGGCGGGGACGATGTACAAGTTTTCGCTGAAATGTCACGTAGGTCACACGCTCGAGAACTGCGATCCCTATGGTTTTGCCGCCGAGATCCCGCCCCGCACGGCCAACCTGGTGGCCGATCTGGACAGCCACACCTGGTCGGATGACGTCTGGATGTCCCAACGGGCCACGCGGTTTAACGCGCTGGACGCACCGATGTCCCTTTACGAAGTGCATTTGGGGAGTTGGCGGAGAAACGAAAACGGCGATTCCCAGTGGCTGAATTACCGGGACTTGGCCCATCAACTGGTCGAGTACTGCCAGCAGCTGGGCTACACGCATTTGGAACTGATGCCGGTCAGTGAGCACCCGTTTACCGGCAGCTGGGGCTACCAAACGGTGGGCTATTTTGCTGCCACCAGCCGCTATGGCAGCCCCGAGGACTTTCAGTATTTTGTCGATTATTGCCATCAACACGAGATTGGCGTGCTGATTGATTGGGTGCCTGCCCATTTCCCCAAAGACGCCCATGGCCTGGATAATTTTGATGGCACCGCGCTCTACGAACATGCCGACCCCCGCCAAGGCGAGCACCCCGACTGGGGCACCAAGATTTTTAATTATGGCCGTAATGAAGTCCGTAACTTTCTCACGTCCAATGCCCTGTTTTGGCTGGATAAATACCACATTGATGGTCTCCGCGTCGACGCGGTGGCTTCCATGCTCTATCTCGACTACAGCCGGGAAGATGGCGACTGGATTCCCAATCAATATGGTGGTCGGGAAAATTTGGAGGCGATTTCCTTCCTCAAGGAATTTAACGAGCAAGTCCACTTGCAGTACCCGGGGACGCTGACGATTGCCGAGGAATCCACGGCCTGGGGGGGGGTTTCCCGGCCGACTTACTTGGGGGGCTTGGGTTTTAGCCTGAAGTGGAATATGGGGTGGATGAACGACACCATTGAGTACATGCACCACGAGCCCATTCATCGCGGCTACCATCACGACGAACTGACCTTTTCGTTGATTTACGCCTTTACGGAAAATTTTACGTTGCCGTTCTCGCATGACGAAGTGGTGCACGGGAAAGGATCGCTCCTGGACCAGATGCCGGGAGATCTATGGCAGCGCTTTGCCAACTTGCGGTTGCTGTACGGCTACCAGTGGACCCACCCGGGCAAGAAGCTGCAGTTCATGGGTGGTGAGATTGCCCAGTGGAACGAGTGGGATTGCGACCACCAACTGCAATGGGAATTATTGCAGTGGGAATCCCATCAAGGGGTACAGCAGTTGGTGAGCGATTTGAACCGGCTCTATCGTCGTGAGCCGGCTTTGCACCAGGTAGATTTCGAGTACCAGGGTTTTGAGTGGATCGATAGCCACAATCACAACGACAGTGTGCTGGTCTACATCCGTCGTGCCCAGAACCCAGATGATTTCCTGGTTGTGGCCTGCAACTTTACGCCCGTGGTCCGGTCCAACTATCGGATTGGTTTACCCGTGGGGGGCCGGTACGAGGAAATTTTCAATACGGACTCCACTTTTTATGGTGGCAGCAACGTGGGCAACGGTCAGGGAATCGAGGCCCAGTCCATGGAAAGCCATGGCCGTCCCTTTTCGGCGGAAATTTCGTTGCCGCCGCTGGCGGTGACAGTTTTCAAGCCGTGTGCCGGGTAGCGCCCCACGCAGGTTGCGGTTTATCCCAGGTTTGGTTGCTGAGAGTTTTGAACCACGACGAAACAACGGAAACAACGAATCAACGAACGAAACATAAATTCCTGTTTGTCGCCGCGGGTGGTACCCAACGCTGGTAACGATTTCAGTGGCGGTATTGGGGGGGGTCCCGTCATTCCCGCGCAGGCGGGAATCCAGGCGTTACGCTCCAGCAAGCTTTCGCGACTTCGCCCGCCCAGTCATTCCCGCGCAGGCGGGAATCCAGGCACTCGGAAAGGCGTTCGTACTTTATGGATTCCCGCCTGCGCGGGAATGACGGTCAGTGGCGCCGGGAATGACGCAGGAAATCCTTTTCTGCTGGAAAAAATCGTTACCTGCGTTGGGTGCGACCCGCGTATTCTTCCAGCCCCTCAATATCCAGATGGACCTGCTGCCTGAGCTGTTCGGTGAGGGCCTGCTGTGCCGTGCGGAAACGCAACTGGGACATGACGTAACCAGCCGCCGAATTATTGTCGTCGGCGAGAAATTGCTGGCGCAGTTGGTCCAACGACTGTTCGCGGCTGGCCAGCCGCAGCACGAAGGCTTGCGTCTGGTCGTGGTTCAGCACGGACGCCACGGTGTCAGGCTGCAGGGCAAAGACCTTGGTCATGAAGTCCACGCCGACCGCGATCAGAGGGGGCGCCTCACCCAACTGCGGTGGGCGCGGTTGGTATTCGAGGGGGATGGCGCCAAAAGTCAGCCAGCTGAACAGGTCTGTCGTAACCACCTCATAGGGCTGGTTCTCCAAAAACAGGTCCAGCGTTTTACCTGAGGCCGCCGCTGCCGTAGCCAGTTCCTCCGCCGTCTCCAGGGCGAGGCGGGCCGCCTCGCGTTCTTTCCAGGCCTCCGTCACTTGGTCGCGGATTTCCTCCAGCGGTGGCACGCGGGTGGGTACGTCTTCGATTTTGACGACCAGGTACCAATTACCATCCAAATCTCTGGCCCGGAACGGTTCGTAAAGGGCCAAGTTGCTAAAGGCCGCCTGGACCACGCTCAGGCGTTGGTTTTGGGCATCGGTGGCCTTGCCCACAAAGGTGTCCGCCAAAGCTGGCTGCGAGAGCAGTACGGTTTGTTCATGGAGCAGGCCCGTTTCGCGGGCCAGCGCACCCAGATCCGCTAGGTTTTCCGGTGGGGCCGGCGGCGCCTGCTGGGACTCTTGGGATTCGGCCACCCGCAATCCATAGGGCTGGTATTCCCGGTCCAGCTGTGCGTTGGCCTTGTCCACCAGGGCCTCGAGCTGGACGACGGCCTTTTCTCGGGCCAGATTGCGGAGGATGGAATCGCGAACTTCGGCCAGCGGTACAAATGCAAGCTCGGCTTCGTCCTCAAGCTCAACTGCATCCTCTGGAGCTTCCGCTGCGGCCTCACCGTCTTGTGCGGCCTCTTCGTCATCCTCATCCGCCAGCGCCACCAACCGGAAGGGGTTGGCCCCCGACTCAAGCGCCGCTGCAGGTTCTCCGGATGCCTCAGGCTGCTCATCTCCCTGGGGATCTTGCTGTGCCGGTTGATCGTCTCCCTCCGGATCGCCTGCGGCAGGTTGGTTTAAGTCGGAGTCAGCGCTTGTTTCGTCGTCAGCGCCTGTTTCGTCAGTTTCTTCTTCGTCAGTTTCTTCTTCGTCAGCTTCGTCCTGACTCATTTCGTCCATCGTGAGCGTGTCCGGGGAAGTCTCCGCAGTTTCGGAAGACTCCTGTTGGACAAACATCGACCGCTTGTTCCGCTGATAATAATCCTCAATTTCCTCTGCCGTAATGCTGTCCAGGAGCTTCTGGGTGTGCGCGGCCACATCCGCCAGCAGGTACTGCAGCTGGACCCGTCGCGGTTCACGGAAACCCGGGGTGGGGGAGGGCAGGGGGCGACCCACCACCAGCTGTTTTTGTCCGGCCACGTTGTCCTTGAACTCTTCATAAAATTCCGTCAGTTGCATCTCCGTGGGGGAATCCGTTTGGGGCAGGAATTGGGAGGCCGGTAGGATGGCTGCCTCCACGGCAATCCGCTCGTTAACCCGCCGCCAATCTTGCCACCGCTGCTCTGGAGTCACGCATTCGAGGGTGGAGGAGTAGCTGGCGAGAAAGCTATTGGCGAGCAGCATTTCTTGCAGCCCGCCAAACAGCATGGCTTCTGCCTGACGTCCACTGGCCGAGTTTCCCTCGCGGAGCAGGTTTGCAATTTCGGTTCCGCTCAGTTGGCCAAAACTCATCTGCCGCAGGTAGTTGTTGATTTGGTCATCTGCCACAAACATGCCGGCTGCTTCCGCCAGTTGCGAGAGCACACGCGTGCTGATGCAATCGCTATGGATCTGAGCCAGCGGGGTATTTCGGGGGACGATAAAGTTCGGCACGCTGGGTTCCAGCGGGGTCCCACCATTCTCCATCAGTCGGCGGGCTCCCGTTTGCGCGATTTCCAGCAGGAACCGACTAATAAATAGTCGGCGTCGGACCAAGCTGCCGAGTTCCTGGCCGCTCATCGAGCCCCCGTCCCAGCGGGCCACCGTCAGCGATTGCCGCGGGTCCCTCCCCCGCGTGGAGATGGCACTGGTCAACAGGTCGGCAAACACAAAGACCACCATGGCCAGCACGGCCGCCACGGCCAAAAAGACCTTCTGGTGTTTGCGGAAGTAGTAAAATGGACTGGCCATAAAGTTTCCTACAGCGGCGGGTTCACAGCGGGCAACGGCTCGGAGGGGCACTCCCGGTGGCCGCTCCATGTTGCGCAAAAGTTACAATGTTCACCGTGAGTCGCACGGCGGGGCTGCGGCCGGGCGGCAGGACTTGACAGCCGGGCCTGTACGGCAGTAATGGTTGATGGTTTCGCCAGAACAGAGAAACCAGGGTCCTGATTCTATGTGAGATGGCAGTAAATGCAATCCCAATCGGTCGTGGGGGCTGGCTTGGGGGATGGGGGACAGGCCTGCGGGGTGGAGGACAGGCTTGCGTAACTTGCGATGTCCTACGGAATTCATTATTACAGGGGGGGGACGACGTGGGCCCATAACCTAGTGCACGTCCCAAAACCGTCAGGTACTGCCATCTTTTCCGCCGCTGGAGACTTCCAGTGCGGTTTTGGGATAGGCTCTGTTAGTTCTCAGCAACACCCAGATCATGCCCAACGAGCGCGGCAAGAGGAAATATGGCCAAGAAGAAATCTTCCCCTGCGAAGGCCACCCAATCCCTGGTAATCGTCGAATCGCCAGCGAAGGCCAGGACGATTGGTAAATACCTGGGGCCCGGTTTTCGCGTGCAGGCGAGTATTGGGCATGTTCGCGATTTGCCCCAGGGTGCCAAACAGATTCCCGCCAAGTACAAGGGCGAGCCGTGGTCGAATTTGGGGGTCAATGTCAACGACAAGTTCACACCCATCTATGTCGTGCCTCCGGGGAAGTCGAAGCAAATCAAGCTGCTCAAAGATGAGCTGAAGAAGTCGGATGCCCTCTATTTGGCCACGGACGAAGACCGTGAGGGAGAGGCGATCAGTTGGCATTTGTTGGAGTTGTTAAAGCCCAAGGTGCCCGTGCACCGTTTGGTATTTCATGAGATCACCAAGGATGCCATCCAAGCCTCCTTGGCGGGGCCCCGCGAGGTGGACGAGGGGTTGGTGCGGGCTCAGGAAACGCGTCGCATTCTCGACCGTCTGTTTGGCTATGAGGTTTCGCCCCTGCTATGGCGGAAGGTCCGGCCGCGGCTTTCCGCGGGGCGGGTCCAGAGTGTGGCGGTGCGTTTGATTGTGGGGCGAGAACGCGAGCGGATGGCCTTTGTGTCGGGCACTTGGTGGGACTTGTGGGGGACGTTTGCCAAGTCCAATGGCCAGGCCTTGGACGCGCCGTTGCAGTCGGTGGAGGGCAAAAAAATTCCCTCGGGGAAAGATTTTGATTCCACCACCGGGCGTTTAAAAAATCCAGAGCTGATGTTGCTGGACGCTACGTCCGCGCAGGCCTTGGCGGCGCGAATTCAGTCGGGCGAATTCCGGGTGGCCGCCATCGAAGACAAGCCCTACACCACCAAGCCCTATCCGCCCTTTACCACCAGTACCCTGCAGCAGGAGGCCAACCGGAAGCTGGGCTTTACCGCGCGGCGGACGATGCAAGTCGCCCAAAGCCTGTATGAAAACGGCCACATTACCTACATGCGTACCGACTCCACCAATTTGGCCCAGGTCGCGGTGGAGGATGCACGGCAGCTGGTGGATGCCAATTATGGGGCCGACTACCTGCCGGCCGAGCCGCGGGTTTATAAGTCGAAGGTTAAGAATGCGCAGGAGGCGCACGAGGCGATCCGCCCGGCCGGCCATCCGTTTGAATTGCCGGAGGTGATGAAGAACAAGCTGAACACGGATGAGTTTCGTCTCTTCGATTTGATCTGGAAACGCACGATTGCCAGCCAGATGGCCAATGCGCGGGGACGACGGATCGTGGTCTCCCTGGAGGGGGAGGGATGCGTCTTTCAGGTAAGTGGCAAGACAATTGATTTTCCCGGTTATCTGCGGGCTTATGTGGAGGGCTCGGACGATCCGAATGCGGAGTTGGCCGACCAGGAAAAAGCCTTGCCCAGCTTGGAGGTCGGCGAGATGTTGCAGTGCACGGCCTTGGAGCCGAAAGAGCACAGCACCCAGCCCCCGGGGCGGTTTAGTGAGGCGGCGCTGACGAAGGCCTTGGAAGAGCGGGGGATTGGGCGGCCCAGTACGTACGCTTCCATTATCGATACGATCTTGGCGCGAAATTACGTGTTTAAAAAGGCCAACGCGCTGGTCCCCACCTGGGTCGCTTTTTCCGTGGTGACCCTCTTGGAGGAAAATCTCAGCGGTTTGGTGGATTATAAGTTTACCGCCCAGATGGAGGACGATTTGGATGCCATCAGCCGGGGGGAACAGGGGCATGTGGAGTACCTGGATAAATTTTATTTTGGCAATGGAGTGCCCGGTCTGAAACAGCAGCTGGAGAACAAAATTGATGAGATCGATCCGGCGGCCATCAGTCGGATTTTGATTGGCCAGCCTGAGGACGGTCCCGAGATATACGTCCGTGTGGGCCGTTATTCGCCGTACATTGAACAGGGAGATCGCACGGCTTCGCTGCCCGAGGAGACACCGCCGGATGAGGTGACGTTGGAGGCGGCCCTGCAGCTGCTGGAACAAGCGGCGCTGGCGGACGAGCCCTTGGGCACCTGTCCCGAGACGGGTAAGCCGGTTTACTTAAAAACGGGTCGTTTTGGCCCGTATGTCCAGCGCGGCTCCACCGAAGATGAGGAAAAACCTCAGAATGCCGGTTTGCTGAAGGGGATGAATCCGCAAGAGATTGATTTAGAAACGGCTCTCCAGCTGCTGACCTTGCCACGCACCCTGGGCGATCATCCCCCGCTACCGCCGACCAAGGATAAGGAGGGGCAGGAGCAGGAAGATCCGCGCAGTGGACAGCCCGTGCAGGCCTTCAATGGTCGTTATGGTCCCTACATCAAGTGTGGCAGTGAAACCCGCTCGTTGCCGGCGGACATCTCGCCCTTGGACATCGGTTTGGCTCAGGCCCTTGAGCTCTTGGCCCAGCCCAAAACGCGTGGGCGGGGAGCCAGCAAGAAAGAGCCGCTGAGAGTGTTTGACCAGCCCTCGCCGGTGACGGAAAAGCCGGTGCAAATTTTGGATGGTCGGTACGGCCCGTATATTACCGACGGCACCACCAACCTCTCGCTCCGCAAGGGGATGGTGATTGAAGAAATTACCTTTGACGAGGCGGTCAGCCTGCTGGCCGAGAAGGCCGCCAAGGGACCAGCCCCCAAGAAAAAGGCGGCCAAGAAGAAAGCGGCCAAGAAGAAAGCAACGAAGAAGAAAGCCGCCAAAAAGAAGGCCGCGCCCAAGAAAAAAGCCACCAAGAAGAAATCGACAACAAAGAGGTCGACCACCGACAAGTAGGCCACCACAAAGAGCTTCAGTTAAGGGCGTGCTGTATGACCGATCAGGCGGGGACCTATCAGGCGGAAATCGAGCTGGCCACCACGGGCCACGGGCACCTGCAGGACATCACATCCCAGGTGGCTGCGGTGGTGGAGCAGAGCGGGGTGTGGGTGGGGGTGGTGCATCTGTTCCATGTGGGCAGCACGGCCAGTTTGGGGACCATCGAGTTTGAGCCGGGGTTGCGGCGTGACTTGCCCGCGCTCCTGGATCGGTTGATTCCCCCCAGTGACCAGTACGGTCACGAGCAGGCCTGGCACGACGGCAATGGGCATTCCCATTTGCAGGCCACGTGGTTGGGGCCCGCGCTCTCGGTGCCGCTGGCCGGCGGTCAGTTGGTGTTGGGGACGTGGCAGCAGATCTTTCATCTGGAGTGCGACGTCAAGCCGCGGCAGCGCCGCATTGTGGTGACGATCTTGGGGACACCCGAGCCGTAAAGGACTCAAACTGAAAACGAGGTCTCCATGAAGCCGGTAAAGCCCGAGAAAACAACCCCCGTTTCCGCACCGCGGCGGCTCACCAAGAAACCTGGTTGAGAGGCGGATGGAGTAGGCTTTTCCGGCCTCAACTGGCCAGCACTAGGTGGACCTGTTTTCACTTTAAGTAAAGGAGTCGTGACATGCGTTGTCCGGGTCGCCCCCCACGTCGTGCCATTCAACTTGTCTTGTTGTTTGCTGTCGTCCTGTTGGGTTGCGGAATCAACCGCGCGGTCGCCGCTACGGACGTCCGCCCCTCCGGCAACTTTGAGTGGAATGTACTGTTAACGGATTGGTGGCTTGTCGGGCCGTTTCCACTGCCTCAGCCCGATGCTGACAGCGATCTACCGGAGCGTGGCGTCGACATCGTTGTTACGGCTGATGAGGCGTCCTTGGTTCCGGGACCGCCAGTCGAGTACGATGGACAGGAATATGCCTGGCAACGTTGGCGTCAGCCAGTGATCGATTTCCGCACGGCATTCCGCGGGCACGGAAACACCGAACAAGCAGTGGCGTTCGCGTGGACCGAGATCGTTTGCCACGAGGACCAGGAAGTACAGCTGGCGTTGGGGCACGACGATGGGGTGCGTGCGTGGCTCAACGGTGTCGAAATCCTTCGCGATGCGACCGAGACCTCGTGCTACCTGGACCAGGATGTGATTCCCGTCGAGTTGCGGAAGGGGGCCAATTCACTTCTGCTGAAGATCAGCCAGGGGACGGGCGACTGGGAGGCGATCGCGCGACTGCGCCCACCAGGACTTTGGGAACCCTGGGTGTCGTTTCGGTGTGCTGCTGCCGTGGTCGACCCGGCCCGCTTGCCGACATTGGACATCGACTTTTTGGATGCTGACGAGCAGTCGCTAGCCACCTACCGTGCCAGCGGTTTCCGCTGTCGGGATGGGA
>CAMYJY010000046.1 GCA_947258835.1 uncultured Pirellulales bacterium | reverse complement strand
TGGTGTGATAAGGACGGTCTGGATTCCCGCCTGCGCGGGAATGACGGATGATGTGATAAGGACGGCCTAGATTCCCGCCTGTGCGGGAATGACGGTTGGTGTGATAAGTACGGTCTGGATTCCCGCCTGCGCGGGAATGACGTGTGAGGTTCCTGGATTCCGGTGGGAATGACGGATGGTGTGATAAGTACGGCCTGGATTCCCGCCTGCGCGGGAATGACGTGTGAGGTTCCTGGATTCCCGTGGGAATGACGGATGGTGTGACAGGGACGGCCTGGATTCCCGCCCGCGCGGGAAAATTGACTCTGCCGCGACACTGGCCACAATAGCAAGAGGCGACACCACGTATCCTCCAACCGGGAGCAAGTTTTTGAAATTGTTGAATTTTCGTAGGATTGGCCTCTGGCTGACTGTTTGCTGGATGGTTGCCGTCTCCGCTGGGCTGGGTTGGGCTCAGAAGGTGCAGCTGCCTGACGGGCGCATTCTCCCAGGGCGGATGTTGTATTTGCCGGGAGTTGCCAAAAATCCGGTCGAGCCGCAGCCGGACGAAGAGCCCACGCAGTCCACGCCCATCTTGCTGATCCACGATGATCTGCGACGGGTGTTTGTTCCCAAGCACGGGGCGCAGATCGTGGATCTGGCGCCAGAGCCGCTCGTTAAAATTAAGCTTTGGCAAAATGTCTCCCAGGCCGGTAGCACGCTGGGCAGTGTGGGGCCCAGTTTGGGGATTACCCCTTTCGACGACTATGGCCGGCGGATCTACCGCATGCGTACCAAAGACGGTCCCCTGTCTATCGTGCAGGGCATTACTGAGCTCACGCCGCGGTATGCCAAGGTGGAAGGGTTGCGTGGTCAGCCGAGGTCGCCCGTGTGGGACATGCGGTTGGCGACCAGTTCCATTCCCCGTGACACCCGGCGCGGATCTTAGCCCAAGCCGTATCCCAGGAAAACGCTCAAGACTGGTTGCAGGTGGTGCGGTTTTATTTGCAGGCCGAGCGCTACAGCGATGCGCGGGCGGAATTAGCAGCGATCATCGAGCGCTTCCCGGAAATGCAGGAGTTGTCCGCACAGGCACACGAGCTCAAACAAATGGCTGCCCGTCGCGTGCTCCAAGAAATCCAGCTCCGCCAGGCTGCCGGTCAGCATCAGCTCGTGGCAACCTTGCTCCAGAATTTCCCACTGGAAAACGTGGCGGGTGAGACCTTGCAACAGGTCCGCGAGCTGAACGCCGAGTGCAATGCCCGCGCAGCCCGGTTGGCGGCAGTCAAGCAGCAGCTGCAGGCCTTGGCCCAGAAAATTACGGACGCCGATCATCGCCAATTGATCGATCCCCTGGTGCAGGAAATTCTCACCGATCTCAGTCCCCATAGTTTGCCGCGACTGGTACCTCTAATTCAGTTGGCGGACGATGCCTCCCTGGCCGTGGAAGCAAAAGTCGCCCTGGCCACGAGCGGCTGGGTCCTGGGGGCAGCCGGGGCCACCCAGGAACTGGCCGAGGCCATTTCCTGGCTCCGGGTGCGGGAGCAGGTGCGGCGTTATTTACTGGAGCCGCTGGCACATCAGCGTCTGGTTTTACTGGAATCGATTCGCAGTGCGGCCGGCGACTCCGTACCGCAGGTGGCGCGGCTGATTGCCCACCTGACGCCTCCCTGGGAAATTCCCGCGGAGGCCGTTGAGGGCCACGGCGCCTATGCGTTGACAGCCCCCGGACAAAGTGAAAATGGCGACTTCCGTTACCACGTCCAGCTGCCACCCGAATACGATCCCTACCGCCGCTATCCCGTCCTGGTGGTGCTGAATGGGGCCCACAATTCACCCCTCCAAGAACTGGAATTCTGGACGGGCCCACCGGCCCGCGATGCGGCCGGCGCGATCGTGGGGCCACGGCGTGGCCAAGCCATGCGGCATGGCTACATGACGCTGGCCGTGCAGTGGCAGCAGCCGCAGCAGTACCGTTATGAATACACTTTGCGCGAACATGAGGCGGTGTTGACGGCACTCCGCGATGCGACCCGGCGGTTTAGCATCGACACCAACCGCGTGTTTCTCTCCGGCCACGACATCGGCGGTGACGCAGCTTGGGATCTGGCGCTCGCCCATCCCGATCTGTGGGCCGGTGCCTTGCCATTCACGGCCCGCTACAGTTCCGTCAAAAAGTATGTGCAGCATTACTGGGAAAACGCCGCCTATGTTCCGTTGTACTTTGTCGCCGGAGAAAAAGATGGCAACAAAATGGTCGCCAACGCTCCCGTACTGGACAAGTACTTTCGCCAGCGTTTTGACGTGACGGTGGTCGAATTTTTAGGTCGCGGACAGGAATCGTTTCATGACGAAATCCTAGAGGCCTTGACCTGGATGCAACGACCCACCCATCGCCGGCAAGCCTCGCCGGCCGAGTTTCGCTGCATGACCATGCGGCCCTGGGACAATTTTTTTTGGTGGATCGAAGGCCGTGATTTTCCCCGCAGCGTGCACCCGGCCAGCTGGCCCCAGCGTCAAGCACGGCCGACCTCGGTCGAGGGCCGGGTCCTGAAAAAAAACCACCTCGCGGCGGATAGCGGTGCCGCACGCACGACTCTCTGGTTGAGTCCGGAGCTCGTTGATTTTTCGCAACCGATCAAGCTCACCTGGAATGGCCGCAAGCTTTCCAAGTTGGCCGCCAGCACCGAGCCCTCCCTGGAGGTGCTCCTGGAGGACGTTCGCACTCGCGGCGACCGCCTCCGTCCGTTTTGGGCCAAAGTGCAAGTTCCCTAGCGGAGGCTTTTGATGGTCCTGGTGCTGCTGGGAATACGTGCCTGGGGCGACAACTTACTGAGTGAGGCACCCACCATCATCCAGCCATCCTCCTCGCTGCGGATAACCGTGCCTGCGGGTCCAAAATAACGGCGGACCATTTCGAACTCAGGGAGCTTGCTGCCGTCAATATTTTGCTTGCGGAGCACACCCTCTTCTTCCTCATCAGGAGGCGTGAGCAAGCGATTCAGAAAACGACCAAGCAAGGTTTCCGCCTCGGGCATCTTGCCCTGCCGCAAAAGTTCGTACACCGGGCGGACGGCCTCGTCCGTGCGGATAAACGATCGAATCGCCGACTTGCCTGGCAGTAAGCGTGAAAGTGAGCTTTCGACTTCATGAAAATCGGGAGCGCTGTGCAAGCGGTGATGGGACTCTTCCGTGGAGAGCAACTCCCTTAAAAATTCCGAGTGCGAGGCAATGAACAAATGGCTATCCGTCACACAGATGGCCGAAGCCTCGTCCGAGTTGCCGGCAGGTGTGTCTCCCAGCACCGTTTCCTCGACTCCGATGGGATCCAATAGATCCAGATCCGACGAGGTGATGTCCAGCTCTGGAATATCCTCTTCCGCCTCTTGGATTTCCCAGACAACCGTTCCTTCATAATCATGTTCCGAGGCGTTTGGATCACTTTCCATAAATTTGCGAACCGTGTTTGCCACCGCCTCTTCGTTCTTCAATTCGACAACAACCATAAACCGCTCGCACTGCGGTGTGATGGGAACCTGATAATCAGTCACCAGCATCACGCGCTCGCCCAGGTGGTTCACAAAATCTTGACGCACATCGACCTGCGGACCGTACGGATCCCGCTCCAGACCTTCCAGCACTCCCGCAAAGGCCTCTTCATAACCGGCAATGGCATCAAACAGGGTATTGAAGTTTTCAAAGGCATTGCTGAGATCGCAATTGAGCGTGCGGTAGGTCGCCAGCTTGCGCGGCAACCAAGAGAGCGTGGTGGGGGCTTGCCGGTTGGGGAATTTCAACATCCGCATGGCCAAGCGGTACTTTTCCGAGTTTCCGGGAATCGGTGGGGCGTAGACGGACGTGCGGTGCAGCAATTCGTACGAGCCGGCCACCGAGAGATTCACGAAACCACCAAGACCTTGGATGGCGTCAAAACCTTGTCCCGCCAGAATCTGGAGATAGTCCTTGCCATACCGTTTTTGACCGGCAGGAGCCAGCGAACGTGTCGCCCGAGCGTACCCAAAGGGATCCACATACCACCGCAGATCGGGGCGCAACCCCTGAGCCTCTTGGAGGCAGTTGCGCATCGTATGCTGGTAGGCATCGATGCTCGATAGACCAGCCGATTGGTTGCGAAACCGCGCCAGCATTTCCATCGCCTCGGCCCGATTGTCGCAAGCACAAAACATGTCATCGCGGACAAAGAAAATGGCAGTCCGAAGCTCCGCCTCCTCTGTGCGGGTCGGAATCTCATAGGTCGTGATTTGCGTGTCGCCGCGCTGCGAGGTCGACTTGGTGGCCTCGCGTTTGGTTAGCTCTTGATCTGCTTTTTGGAGTAGCTGTTCCAGCTGACGATGGCGGTCGGTGACGTCCATGCACAGGGCGATTGCCGCGCGGTCGTTCTCACGCTCGATCATGCCGAAGGCAATTTCTCCTCCCGCGACATCTTTTAGGTCGGCCAAGTCAATGCCCAGCTTGTCTCGAACTCCTGAGATCTTGGTGCGAAGCTGTCGTTTCAAGTCTTCCACGAAAGGACGCATGGCCTCGTCTCGCACGAGTTGGCCGAGCTGGGTGCGTTGCCAATTCTTGTGGAGGACATCGATGTCAATAATCGACACAAAGCCGCGGGTACTGGGGGGCATGAGCGTGTCGCTGGAAACGGCAGCCCGCGCCGTGGTGTGGCCGAGCCAACTCGTGGAAAGAACCAGGAGCACGCTAAGTGAAATGAATCGTTTATTAAAAATCACCATAATCCTGCCTGCTGAGGGCCCGGCGGCCTGGAAGTGGAAAGCACCGTCAATTGAAGTCGAAGGACCTACGCTGTTAGTGCTCTATCGGCGGCCGAGGACTCCAGATCCCGTTATGCTAGCCTCGCTAATTAGAGCTTACCTAACACGGCCAACGCGTCCCAGCCACAGAATCGGATCCCTGGTAAAATAGGTAATTAAGTACGCGTCCCAAAATGGTTCTTTGTCAGGCGCTGGGCGCTAGTTGGGGGTCTGGCTCATTTTTTCGGCGCGGTCGACTGGACTACCAAAACCAGCAGCGCCGCCGAAAAAATGTGCCTGACCCCCTCGACTCTGACCCCCTCGACTCTAAGCTACAAATCGAGCCAGAATTTCGCTGGCATGGTCCTTGAGCATGGTCACATGTCCCGCCTGTTTGTCCAGGATCAGTTCACTGCCGGCAATCTGCCGGTGAAAATAATGGCCCATGGAAGGGGGCGCTACGGGGTCGCAGCCGCCTTGCCAAATGGACACCGGTACGTCCTGTATTTCCGGCAGACAAAATCCCCAGGGGCGACCCAGCAGGCAGATATCGGTCACGAGGCCTTGCGCACCGCAGCGGATGGATTCCCTTAAATTGGCGATGAGATAGCTGGTATGCCGGGGATTGCACAGCACCAGGTTGCGATCCGCGGCGGACCAGTTTTTGGCGATGCGGGCCACCACCTTTTCCGGCCGGCGATCCAGTCGTTTGCCGATTACTTCCAGCACCCGCCGCCCCAGGCGTTGTCGCCGGATCATCAAGGCGATGAGCTGGTCTTGGTTGCCGGGGCACGTGTGGGGGGCGTTGAGCGGGGCATGGCCAGACACCAGGGCCACATGCGTCAAGCGATGGGGGATCTTCGCGGCGCAAACGGCCGCGTAGGGCGCGCCGCCAGACATGCCCGCCACACCGAAAGACGAATCAGGATAACCGAGCGCCGCGGCCAGTTGCTCGACATCATCGGGCCACGCGGTAATGCGACGTCCTCGCTGATAGCTCGAGCGGCCCATACCAGGTCGGTCGACGGCAATAATCCGGACGTTCGCCTGCCGGCTTTCCCGATCACAGAAGGCCAGCTCCAGTCGTGAGCCGGGGATGCCGTGAAAATAAAACACGGGCGCACCAGACGGCTGTCCATACTCCCGGTAGCCCAGCCAGCGGCCGTCCGCCAGGCGAATTCTACCGTCGCGTTTGGCAGCAGGCGCCGCTCCAGCTGCCGGGTGAGGCAGGGCCGTAGTCAACCAGGCTGCCCCGCAGGCCAGGACTTCGCGACGGGTGAGTTGTGGTGGTAGCATGCGTATTGTTCTCGGCAGTTCGGGGCGTGTCTGTACAGTATGCGCTGGCTGATTTTCTACGTCATTCCCGCTGCTCTCCTGCGTCATTCCCGCGCAGGCGGGAATCTAGACGACCCGCGCTGCTACTGGATTCCCGCCTCCGCGGGAATGACGTGTAGCGAGGGAATGACGTGTAGCGCGGGAATGACGTGTCCTAATGCCATGCCTTAGGCAAACCGCGAGGTGCGCTCGCTGGGGTTGGGTGTTGTGCAGCCGGCGTGCTAGCAAGTTGTTCGCTAGCATTCGTTATTGTTCTGGTGGCGTTGGTTGTTTTCTGCCGATACAAACTAGGGAGTCCGGTTTGGCAGGGGGTGATCGCCAGTGGGGCTGACGACTTTTTTTCTTCTTTTCTAGCACGAACCAGCCACGCACAATAGTTGCCTGCGTAGCTGACGTGGCTCTGGCGAAAAAAACTGACCATGCTTACCTTGCGTGGGAGATGGCGAAGCGTTGTCTGTGTGGTCCTATTGGCTTCGCTGACCGGGTGTACGTCGGTACCCCGCGTCAAAAAAATGGCTTGTGTGTCGACGACAGCAGCCGCTCCCGAGCACAAAACGGAAGCTCCGCGACCTCTCGTCCTGCCACCAACAATACAGCAGATCAATTTTCAGCAGGCAGAGCAAGCTGGGGCAACCCCCACGGGCACAGCCGAGCCAGAAGAACTATCCATTCCTCAATCCTTACCCGCTACGGTCGGCACCTCGCCGTCGGGGCCAACCGCCAGCGGGGACACCTCCGTTTGGCAGACCTATAGCGCTGCGGACCTGGTCCAAATGGCGCTGGTCAGCAATCCGGCGATTGCCCAAGCCGAGGCACGCATCCGCTCGCTGCGCGGGAAATGGCTCCAAGTCGGGCTACCGCCCAATCCATCGGTCGGCTACGTCGGCACGGAGATCGGCAATGAAAATGCGGCGGGGCAGCAGGGGGCTTATCTTTCCCAAGACTTTATTCGCGGTCACAAATTGGCCTGGAATCGGGCCGTGGTGGCTGCCGAAATCACCCAGGCCCAGCAGCAGTTGGCGGTGGTCCAAACCCGCGTGCGGACCGATGTCCGCCGGGCCTTTTACCAAGCCCTGTTGGCCGAGCGGCGTTTGGAACTTGCCGGCGAATTGGTGCAGCTGACCGAAAATGCGGCCCAAGCTTCGCAGCAGCTACTGGACGCGGACGAAATACCTCTGGCCGGTTTGCTGCAGGCCGAAGTCCAGTTACAAAACGCCCTCGTGCTCAAACGCACCAGCGAGAACCGCTGCCGTCAAGCCTGGAGAGAATTAACCGCCGTGATTGGTGCGGGGGAACTTCCCCGGCAGCCGCTGGTCGGGGACCTGGCCCAACTTCCCGGACCCCTGGATTGGCAGCAGCAGCTCGAGCGTTTGCAAACCCAGAGTCCTGAAGTCGCAGCAGCCCTCAGCGAGGTCACGCGGGCACGTCGCGCCGTGTGCCGGGCACGGGTCGAGGCGGTGCCCAACATTCGTTCTTCGCTGAGCGTGCAGTATGATGATGCGACCCAGGATGTTGTCACGGGGGTTCAAGTGGGCCTGCCACTGCCTTTGTGGAATCGGAACCAGGGGGGGATTCGCCAAGCTCAGGCGGAAGTTACCGCCGCCGTACGAGCTGCCGATCGTGTGGAATTGGATCTGGCCCGGCGCTTGGCGACTGCCTTCCGGGCGTACGCCGATGCCCGCGTGACGGTGGAAACCTACGACGCTGAAATCCTACCGCGGGCACAGCGGACTTTGGAGCTGGTGCAGCAGGGCTACCAGCAGGGCGAAGTCGGGTATCTGGATTCGCTAGTCGCCCAGCGAACGTTTTCGCAAACCAATTTGGCCTACCTCGAGGCCTTGAGCCAGCTGTGGCAGAGCCACACCCGCATTGATGGGTTGTTGCTGGAAGACGGTTTGGGTCCACCGGCCGGTTCAGAGCCTTAACGAGGCAAGGCCTGCCCCCGGCTTGACCGGGGGGCCTCGAACCCATGCGAGCGACCGCTCGGAAGACGTGTGCCCGCAGAAGCAGACGAACCACATCTTAGCCGATGGGCGATAGCCCCGGTTCTTGCGCACCTGTTTTCAGTTTAAGTATTTCAGTAAAACCAGTGATACCCCAACCGGGCGGTGAAGCCGGTCCCGAAGACTCCCGAGCCGTGAACCAGGTAGTTCTTGTCGGTGATATTCTCCAGGCTCAGACTGAGACGGTGCTGGTCGTGACAACCGAAACTCCGGCCCACACGCATATTCAGTGTGGCGTAGCCGGGCGTGCCTCCGGCTGGGATCCGCTCGTCGGTGATATCGCGGACTTGTTCCAACCGGTCCTGGCGACGCACCATCCAGGTATATAGCGAGAAGTAACCGCGCAGTTGCGGATCGCGCCACCGCAGGCCCAGAATACCTTGCGTTGGCGGCACGCGACTCAGCGGCGAATCGGTAATGAGATTCACACCATAGGTGTACCAAAAATTTCCGTACAAACTCCAGCCATCGTCGAGTAGGTACTCACCGTTCGATTCAACTCCTTGGACAAATGAGTCTTGGTTGGCCGAGGCAAAAGTAGTTGGTGCAGCGGGATCGGGAACAATGGAGACGATGTTGTCCTGCAAGTCCATCCAGTAGACAAACGTCTGCGTGCGCAGGCGGTTGTAGTTCGTTTTGAAGCCCACTTCGTAATGAATCGAACGCTCCGCGCGAAGATCCAAGCTCGGAATGCTTTGCCCCTGTTGCAGAACATTGGGGTTGTTGGCCATCAGATCGTCTAAGTTGGGAGCTCGAAAGCCCTCCGAGATCGAACCGACCAGATGCAGGCTGGGACGCAACTCGTAAACCACACCGACTTGGCTTACCCAGTCGTGATAATTCGGGTTGATAAATAGCGGAGTATCGATGCCGCCAACCTCTACGACCGGTGTGCCCGCCGTGTTGATGTTTTCGTAGCGCACGCCAGCCACGGCGTCGAGCCGTTCGGTCAGAGCCACATCCCAGTTGAGGAACCAGCCCATCCGCTGATACCACGCGTCGTCTGGGACAATCGGTCCACTGGCCGTGCCGCCAAATCGGGAATCCACATCGTCGTAATACCAATCGACGCCGCTCGTCCATTTCCCCACCCAATCGAGATCCTTCACCGCGACTGCCTGAACACCGAGAGTTTCTACATCGGTTTCCTGGAACCTGACGGTAGGCACTCCCCGCTGCTGAACTTCCCGCTGACGATGATAAGAAGCGGTCACGGTCAAGGCGTCGATTGCAGGAATCGGATTGAGTGCCTGGTAGCGAAGGTAGCCCAAGTCGCGCTGCTGCGGATCGAAGAAACGTGCATTCCCGAAGTTGTTGCTGCCGTTCAGGTCGCCTGGATAGCCGGGAAAACGGTCGCTGCGCGGCAGGTCGTCTTGCTGGAAGTGTTGCAGTGAAACAGTGAGCATCCGCGACCTGTCCAGCAGATAGTTGAATTTGACGTCACCTGCCCACTGTTGGTAGTTGGTGCCCGGCTGACGGCCAAAATCCCAACCTGTATCCAGATCGCGGACGTTGAGGAAGCTCCCGCCCGTGAAGATGCCCGTATTGCCGACCCAACCCTCGATATTCACGCGGCCATAGGGCGCGGAGTTCGATGTGTTGTAGTACTGCGTCAACTCAGGAGTCAGGTAGGCGCCGTGGCACATCCCGTGGTGCACGTCAGGCCCACGCGTGACGACGTTCATCGTGCCGCCCATGGCGTCCGAACCCCACAGCACGGACCCTGGGCCGCGCAAGACCTCGATGTGGTCTACCATGCCAGGGTCCATCGTATTGAAATACTGATTCGGCCCCCGGCGAGTGATGGAGTTGTTCAGCCGAATACCGTCCACTAGGATCAAAATTTGCTGGCCGGTCAAACCGCGGATAAAGGGGGACGCTTGGCCTGCCGCCGTGCTCTGCAACAACACGCCCACCTCGTTTTGTAACGCGTGGAACATGTCGGGGGCTTGGCGCTGGAGGATTTCTTCGCGTGTGCGAATCGACGCGGCCGCCGGCGTATCGAATAGTGACTTTTGGCCGCGCAAGATGCCTGTGCTCGCTCCAAACCGTCCTGCTGCCTGGCCCAGCTCCAGATCGGCAAGGCTAGGATAGCTGAGTGACGTGGTTGCCCTCTTGAGCCCGCAGCGGGGCCACAACAAGGAAGAGGGCGGCAAGGCAGAGATTTACGAACATCGAGGACTTCCGCTGCAAACAAACGGTTCCTGCGAACGTCACGGCCGGCTAGTCCACAAGACTCATTTGGGGGTTACGTAAGACATATCGGATGCTAGCAACACGAAGCTTTGCGGCGGTATTGCGGGCCGTCAAGGTTTTACTGGTTCTCCCAGCTGGAGGGTTCTGTTGCCAGCTCCAGTCCCTGATCAAGCAAGCACAGAGCGTCCGTATTCTTACCGCTCTTGCGTCCCGCGCCGGTAAGGAAATAATAGGTGCACAAAACAATAGACGGTTTCCGAGTTTTTTCAGGCCTGTTTCCTAGTCCCTGATCGAGCTTCGCTTGATCAGGGACCAATGCTTATTTGACCCGTGCCATGCCGACGATTGTCACGAGATTCCTCGATCAGCTGCTTGGCCGTTCAGCTGCCGTCAAGGGGATCCTGTGGTCGTTGGGGCTGCATGCCACGGCGTTTGCCGTCAGTTGCAGTTGGTGGTCGGGCCCCATCACGGACGTTTCTTTTCCCGGAAACCGTTATGTCATGCAACTGGAAGCGACCTTGACGGAGATGCCTTCCGAGGAAGTGATCGAAACGGTGCTCGAGTTTGACCTGGTACAACCTCCCGAGGATCTGGCTCCGAAAGTGCAATCACCTTTAGAACGCCAGTTGGTGGTTGTCCCGCCAACGTGGCCCTGGCTGGACACTTCTTGCCCAGACGATCAGGCCAGGGAAGGAGTCGCAGTCCAGGCTCCCCCAACCACCTCTCCCGCGAAAGAGCCGGATGAAACGAGACCGGTCGCGGAAATTCGAAAACCACAACGCCGGCTGGCGGAACCTTCCCTGCCCGCAGCGCTTGCTTTCCGACAGGAGTTTTGCGGGGTTGAAGAGCGGACGCCGCCCGACCTGAGCGCCAACCGACCACCCAGCTATCCAGCCGAGGCAATTCGTAGCCGCTGGGAGGGCATTGTGCTCTTGCGATTGACGATTTCCGCTTCCGGCAAAGTGGAGCAGGTGGAGGTTTTCCAGTCCAGTGGTTACTCGATTCTTGATGCGACGGCTGTAGCAGCGGTGCGCACGTGGCACGCACGTCCGGCTGAACAAAATGGTACGCCTGTGGCAAGCATCGAATTGCTACCGGTTCATTTCCAGCTTTGATTTTCCAAAGGAGGCCTAGTTTTCAGTTGGAGTAGGTAGGCGACGCAACCTAGACAATCAAGATCGGCACAGATTGAATACGAACGTGGAGTTATGGCAGATGGCATCGCAAAACTCAGCAGGCAGTTGGGCGCGCGTCATGGTGCTCCTGGCGGTTATCGTGGGCGGCCTGGCAGCGGTGCTCTGGTTGGTGGCTGTCCAGCCGGGTGAGGCTGAGAATTCGGCGGGGGCTCCGGCCACCCAGGGGAATCACGGTCCGGGAAGCTCGGGGCAGGGCAGCTCGGGGCAGGGCAGCTCGCTAGCGCTCAGCCCGAATGGTTTGAAGAACATTGGTTATCACCCCTTGGTGGTGGAACTGGCCGCATACCAGAAGTTTCTCACGTTGCCGGCGATTGTGGTGGAACGTCCGGGCAGATCCCAGCTGCATATTACCGCGCCCCTCACGGGCATCGTTACCAAAATCCGCGCCGTCACGGGCGAGGCCATCGAGGCCGAGCAGCCCCTGTTTGAACTGCAGCTGACGCATGAGGAATTGGTGGCCGCGCAGCGGGATCTGCTCCGCACGGCCGAAAATTTGGATGTGGTGCACAGCGAGATTCAGCGTCTCCAACAACTGGAAGCAGGCGTCGTCGCTGGCCGCCGTCTGCTGGAGCAGCAGTACGAACAACAAAAACTAGCCGCCTCGCTCCACGCGGAACGGCAGGCCTTGCTGCTGCACGGAGTGAGTGCGGAGCAAATCGAAGAGATTTTGCGGACCAGGACGCTGTTTCGGTCCCTCACGGTGCGGGCTCCCCCGCACCGACACGAGGCCGATGGCTGCACGTGTGAGCATTTGTTTATTATCCAGCGGCTCAACATCGCCCAAGGCCAGCAGGTTGAGGTGGGCAGTGAATTGGCCATGTTGGCCGATCACTGCGAATTGCATATCGAAGCACTTGCCTTTGCGGACGATGCTGGCATCATCCGGCAGGCGGCGCGGACCGACCACACACTGAGTGCCCGCGTGCTCACCGATCAGGCCTCCGCGCCCGAGATTCGTGGCCTGCAGGTGCACTATGTGGCCGACAAAATCGATGTTGTTTCGCGGGCCTTCAAAGTTTTTATCCGCTTGCCCAACGAAATAGTCCACCAGCGCGAGGCAACCAACGGCCGTCGCTATATCGAATGGCGCTATAAACCAGGCCAACGCCTGCAAATCCTCGTGCCGGCGGAAACTTGGCCACAGCAGCTGGTGTTGCCCACCACGGCTGTGGTGGAGGAAGGTGCCGAGGCCTACGTCTACCGGCAAAACGGTGACCATTTTGACCAAGTGCCTGTCCACGTCGTGCATCGTGACCAGCAGGCTGTGGTGGTGGCCAACAACGGGGCCTTGTTTCCGGGAGACGTGGTTGCGGGGCAGGGGGCCTATCAGATGCATTTGGCCTTGCGGAATCAGTCCGGCCCGGCGATCGATCCACACGCGGGGCATAATCACTAAGGCGGCAGGGCCTGCCTCCGGGCGGTTAAAACTTTGGGGTCAGGATATGGGATGCGTTTTTGCTATGCGTATTACTTTTACTTCCCGAATGAAACCTTGGAGGGTGGCAACGATTTTCCCCAGTGCGGCAGAACCCGCCCCCGGCTCGATCGGGGGGCAGCCGGCCAGCGAGCTACCGCTCGGAAGTACTGGCCTGCCTCTGTGAAACTCCAGCGCCGAGAGAATAACACGAAGAGCGCGAAGGATACACGAGGGAATGAAACAACGAAGCCTTTGCTGCCATCCTGCAAGTGCTCGCTCCCGTGGTTTGCTTAAATTTGTCTAAACATCGAAAATATTAACCAGGCGTGCTGCCACCCAGGCCAAAATGCTCAACGGAATTATCAAATTCTCGCTCACCAATCGCCCGCTGGTGATTGCCGTTGCGCTGCTCCTGTTGGGCTATGGCGGCTGGCAAGCCGCGCAGCTGCCGATTGATGTGTTTCCCAATCTGAACCGTCCCCGCGTGGTGGTGATGACCGAAGCTCCGGGGATGGCGCCCGAGGAAGTGGAATCATTGGTGACCTTTCCGCTGGAAACGGTGCTCAACGGCGCTACGGGTGTGCAAACAGTGCGCAGCGCTTCGGGAGTGGGCCTGTCGGTTATTTTTGTGGAGTTCGATTGGGGGACCGATGTCTACAACGATCGGCAGGTGGTGACCGAGCGGATGGCCTTGGCGACCGAGTCCTTGCCGGAGGGGGTGCGGCCTCAGCTGATGCCCATTTCGTCGATCATGGGGCAGATCATGATCGTGGGCCTGACTGCGGGGGACGACACGACGCCGATGGAACTCCGCACCTTAGCCGATTGGGTGGTGCGTCAGCGGCTGCTCACGATTCCCGGGGTCTCGCAAGTGATCGTGATGGGAGGCGAGCGCAAGCAGTTTCAAGTGCTGGTCGATCCCGATCGACTCCTGCGCTACGGTATCACCCTGCAGGAGGTCAAAACGGCCCTGCAAGAAAGTAATCAAAACAATTCGGGAGGCTATCTGGATGAATTGGGCCCCAACGAATATTTGGTTCGTTCGTTAGGACGCCTGAAAACGATCGATGCAATTGGCGACGTGGTGGTGAAACAACGGGACAGGCAATCGATAACCCTGTCCCAAGTGGCGCAAATTGCCCTCGGTGCCCAGGTCCAGCGGGGGGATAGCGCGGCCTATGTCCGCGAGGCCAGTGGCCGGATGGCCGGGGGCCCGTCGGTGCTGCTGACCATTCTGAAACAACCCCAGGCGGATACCAGGGAAGTTACGGAAAAGGTGTCCGCTGCGCTGCGTGAAATGCAGGCCGCGCTGCCAGCGGACGTGCGTGTGCTGCCCGGTTTGTACCAGCAAAAAGCATTCATCGACCGGGCCATCGAAAATGTTGTCCTGGCCCTTCGTGACGGGGCCCTGTTGGTGGTGATTGTCTTGTTCGTATTCTTGATGAATGTACGGACCACACTCATCACGCTGACGGCCATTCCGTTGTCGTTGGTCACCACGGCGGTGGCGTTTGCCTGGTTTGGATTGTCCGTGAACACGATGACCTTGGGCGGCTTGGCCGTGGCCCTGGGCGAGCTGGTCGACGATGCCATTGTGGATGTGGAAAATATTTTTCGGCGTCTTCGTGAAAATCATCTTCGCTCCCAGCCCGCCCATCCGCTCCGCGTGGTCTTTCAAGCCAGTGCCGAAATCCGCCATTCGATTGTCTATGGTACCCTGATTGTCATGCTTGTTTTTCTGCCGCTGTTTGCCCTGGCGGGGATGGAAGGACGTCTGTTTAAACCACTGGGAATTTCCTACATCGTTTCCATCGCTGCCTCGCTCTTGGTATCGCTGACGGTGACCCCGGTGCTGAGTTATTGGCTGTTGCGCTCTGTCCGCCCCGCTGCGCTGGAGCGCGAGAGCCTGTTGTTGCGTGGTCTCCAGACGCTCGCCGAGCGGGTGATTCGACTGAGCCTCCACTGGGCGCGGCCCATTCTGCTGCTGGCGGCGGTAGCGGTGGTCGTGGCGGGCGTGGGACTGGCGCGACTGGAGCGGGATTTTTTACCACCGTTCAACGAAGGGGCCGTGCAAGTCAACGTGTTGTTGCCTCCGGGCACCTCGTTGACCACCTCTTGCCAAATCGCACGCACCGTTGAGCAGCGCTTGGCACAGCTGGAGGATCTGGTGGCCTTGGTTCGGAAAACGGGCCGCGCGGAGCTGGATGAGCACGCCGAGGGCGTGCATATCACGGAGATCATTGCCACCGTGGATCCGCACGCTCACCGTTCGCGCTCAGCGGTCATCGAACGGATCAACGAAGCGCTGGCCGACATTCCAGGGATTGTTACTGCCGTGGAGCAACCGCTGGCCCATTTGATTTCGCACATGTTGTCGGGAGTGAAAGCGCAGGTGGCGATCAAGCTCTATGGGGACGATCTCCATGAGCTACGGCGTCAGGCCCAAGGCATCCGAGGGGCCATTGAGACCGTGCCTGGGGTGCGGGATTTGCAAATCGAACAGCAAGTGACCATCCCCCAGCTGCGGATTGAGGCAGACGGCCAGCAGCTGAAGGCATTTGGTCTTCGCCGCGCGGACGTGAATGAATTTGTGGCAACGGCCATGCAGGGCCAGGTGGTTTCGCAGGTGCTGGAGGGGCAGCGCAATTTTGACTTGCTGGTGCGACTGAAGGAAGAGTTTCGAGAAAACCTGGACGCGCTGCGTCGACTGCAGATCGAGTTGCCCGGTGGGGGCCAGGTCAAATTGGAAGACGTGGCCCAGATCTATAAGGCGGGCGGCCCGAATACGATCAATCGCGAGCATGTGCGTCGCCGCCTGGTCGTGCAGTGCAACGTCTCGGGCCGCGGGTTGGTGGACGTGGTCGAGGATATCCAGGCGCGGCTTGCGCCCGTGGTCGCTGAGTTGCCGACGGGCTACTTTATCGAGTACGGCGGTCAATTTGAGAGCCAGCAGTCCGCGGCCCGTTTGATGCTGGCGCTGTTGATCGCAGCGCTTTTGGGTATATTTCTCGTGCTCTACAAAATGTTTCATTCGGCCAACTTGGCCTTGCAAGTGATGGTGGCCCTGCCGATGGCCTTTATCGGCAGCGTGGCCGCGCTCTACTGGACCGGACAGACGTTGACGATTGCCGCCATGGTGGGCTTCATTTCACTCTGTGGCATTGCCTCGCGGAATGGTATCTTATTAATCAATCATTATCTCCATCTGGTCCAGTATGAAGGTGAGTCCTGGACAGCCCAGATGGTCGTGCGGGCGGGTAAGGATCGCCTGGCACCCGTGCTGATGACCGCGCTGACCTCGGGGATCGGACTGGTGCCCTTGGCCCTGTCCGCGGGGGAGCCCGGCAAAGAAATTTTATATCCGGTGGCCACGGTCATTATTGGTGGCTTGCTGACCAGTACTTTGCTCGAGTTTTGGGTGCGGCCCGCCTTGTTTTGGGTTGTGGGTTTGCCGGCGGCGAGGCGGGCGGTGGAGGCGGAGCCACAACGAATCGATTAAAGTGAGGAACTTAAGCCATGTGCGGATGGAAGCAGAAACCTGTCAGTTGTTGGCTGTGGCCGCTGGTTGTCCTTGTGATGACCGGCTGTGCTGAGGAGCATGCAGACCAGCCGTCCACCACCACGGCGCCCGCGGCCCATCAACCGGCGGACGCGCACCCCACGCAGGGGCCGCATGCCGGCGCTTTAATCGAGTTGGGCCAGGAGGAGTACCATGCCGAACTGGTGCATGACGAGGCCAGCAACCTAGTGACAATCTACGTCTGGGACGCTGGCATAAAACATCCGGTCCCGATTGAGGCCGGCGAGCTGATCGTTAACCTCAGCCAGGATGGCCAGCCCGAGCAATTCGCGCTGGCCGCCAGCCCCACGGTGGACGACCCGGCAGGCCAGTCCTCCCGTTTCACCTCGACCAGCCCAGCACTCGCGGCGGAGCTGGACCACAGTCACGGCGATGCCCACTTGGTGGTGAAGATTGCCGGCAAACAGTACCGGGGTGCGATTGCCCACGATCACGAGCACTAAGAGCCTATCTGGGAGCCGTTTCAGCAAGTGCCACTCGATGGAATCCGGCAGGGTTGTCGGACGGTAAAGAAATCGTTAGGTTGGTACGAGTACAGTCCGGAGCAAGCGGCGGAAACCGATCCTTAAGTTCTATTTGGATTTTGCCTGGTCGATTTTCTCGAGGGGTCAGCACAGCAGAAAAATAACGGTATCAAAAAAATTTCGGGCCGTGGCGCAGCCTGGTAGCGCGTTTGACTGGGGGTCAAAAGGTCGCTGGTTCGAATCCAGTCGGCCCGATTTTAACCGTTGTTTGTGGGAAAGAGGTTCTTTTGCCCTCTTGGTTCCCACATCGTTTCGTGCAGGTCGCTTTTGTAACTTCATGCAGCACACCTGCTCTGATTAATACTTCGATTGCCTTTGATGTCATGGGCTTGGTCATTCCGAATTGGGTGATCAAGCAACTGCCAATGCTCGAGCAGCAGGGGGCCTCCAATTAGGGCCACCCGATTTTCCCCAGTGCGGTAGAACCCGCCCCCGGCTCGATCGGGGGGCAGCCAACCAAACAGCGAGCTACCGCTCGGAAGTACTGGCCTGCCTCTGTGAAGCTCGAGCGCCGAGAAAATAACACGAAGAGCGCGAAGGATACACGAAGGAATGAAACAACGAAGCCTTTGCTGCCATCCTGCAATTGTTCGCAGGCAGCTTCGAGGAGCCCCACTCACGACCAACCTCGATGGCCTAGCCGATCGTGCGAAAGATCGTCGAATTCCATCCGCGCCCTAACGAGGAGTGACAAACACTTCACGTTAGATTGGCAAAGGGACAATGCAGTGTACAGTATTTACCTTGGTGACCTTCAGCTCAACGCCAAGGAAGCCTTGAGGCAACCATCAACCTGGGCTATTAGTGTTGCTGGCAACGTGCCGATTTTGCGGCGAATGAATTGCCGGTCCACGGTTACCAAGTTCTCGCACTGCACGCTAGAATCGAAGAGTAAGCCGGACCGTGCACCGTCCGGTGTAGAGACTGTGATGACCAACTGGGTTGGTTCGTTGGTTGCTCGCGATGTGTTACTGGAGATAGCTGCGACAATTGTGTCATCCAGACGTTGGTTGTTCGTGTTATTTTGCACGACGAGACAAGGACGAACCTTAGAGCCGGTCCGGTCACTGAAGAGATAGTCGACCAGAACCACATCGCCGCGCTGCACTTTCATGACGTATTTCCGGAACGCTGCTCGTCGTACTTGTCATAGGCGTCCATCGCCGGATCGTCCCAGCCGGCCCGGCGACCAGCCTCTTGCAGATGAAACTGCTGCTCTTGTGGGGTCTGCGGGTCGTCCTCAACCAGCGGTCGGAGCCGAGCAAAACTTTCCTCGCTTACAAGAATATAGACTTTGCCCGTCACCGGATGTACGGTGCGGAGAGGAGTGTCACCCTGGGCGTCAAGGGCACGGGCCAGATCGCTGGTAAGTTTGGGACTCATATCTACAGTATACGTCAAACCGTGTTTCGAGGGCCAGTGAGTTGAAACAAAGTGTCTGAACAAGGAAACAAAGGTGTCAGAGGAAACAAAGGAGGAAACAAAGGTGAGGAGGAAACAAAGGAGGAAACAAAGGTGTCAGGAAACAAAGGTG
>CAMYJY010000045.1 GCA_947258835.1 uncultured Pirellulales bacterium | reverse complement strand
TGCCGCTGCACCCGCCGCCAAATCGAGGCCGCCAGTCTGTCGGCCCCGCACGCTGCGGACCATGAGCTCCGCTATCCGGGCACCTGCCGACCCGCCCATCCGGTTACCCAGGATGCCGGGGCCCTCACAGCCGACGATACCGCCTGGAGACTGCGTGTTCCCAACGGGCCGCTCACGTTCGACGACACCTTCTCCGGCAGACAAACCTACGACATCCAGCAACACGTCGGAGACTTTTTCGTGCGTACTAAAACCAAACTGGCCAGCTACCAACTGGCCGTGGTGGTCGACGACGCCCGGCAAAATATCGACCGCGTGGTGCGGGGCGATGACTTGCTGACCTCCACCCCCCGCCAAATGCTCCTGTACGAGTGTTTGCAACTTACGCCCCAGCCCCGCTACACGCACTTGCCTATGGTGCTGGGCGAAGATGGCCGGCGGCTGGCCAAACGGCATGGCGACAGCCGGCTCCTCCACTACCTGGAGCAAGGGGTACCGCGGGAGCGGGTGCTGGGTCTCTTAGGCGAATGGTGCGGCCTGGGGCCGCGCCGGGAATTGACCACCGCGGAATTTCTCGACACCTTCCAACTCGAAAAATTACCAGCCGCCCCCATGGTCTTTCACCCCGCCGACGATGCCTGGCTGCTGGGCGGCCGGAGGAGTCCGTAGTGGAAATTGATCAGCGCCTGGCCTTGGTCCGCAAGTTTGGCACCTTCACGCAGGCCTATTCCACGGCCGTGCAGGCGGAGCTGGCACACTTTTGGCACGCTGACAGCTATCTGGCCTATCAGCAGCAGTGGGGCGTGTTCAGCTGGAGTCGTGGCCTCAACGCCTGGTGGCTCAACAGATTTTTCTATAACCTCCGCGGACATGCCGACTTCAAACGCCGCTTTTACGGTCGCGAGCAGCAAACCTACTATGCCTCCGACTGCCTGTTCAATGACTTCCGCGTGATCGCCAGCTTACGCATGGCCGGAGCCCTGTAAGACTGCCGTTTCTGAAAGAACGACCGGAGGCCGTTCTTTCAGAAGTCAATTGATCTAAACAACTCAAACTGAAAATGAGGTCTCCATGAAGCCGGTAAAGCCCGAAAAAACAGCCCCCATTTCCGCACCGCGGCGGCTCACCTAGAAACCTAGTTGAGAGGCCGGATGGAGTAGGCTTTTCCGGCACAAACGGGCCAGCACGAGGTAGACCTGTTTTCACTTTAAGTAAACAAGAGTCGATCGTGAAGACTCGCCGTTACAGGAGCCCTCCTACTAATAGTGCGGCGGCTTTTCGTGAGGCAGATCTTCAGAGCGGGTCAACAAGTCGTCCATCAATTTGCGATGCCGCGTCAGTTCATTTCCCTGTTTGTCGAGCTGGGCTTGCTGTGCGAGCACCACCTCCCCCAGCTCCTCCAGGGCCCGCTGCTGGAAGGAAAGTTTTTCCTCCAGAGTCCTCAGTTGCTGGGCCAGGTCCGGCGGCGGAGATGAGTCATCAAGCATCCGATTCAACCTCGAAAATATTTTGCTTAAAGTGAAAACAGGCACGCCTGATGCTGGCCAGTTTGGGCCGGAAAAGCCCACTCCATCCGCCTCTCAACCAGGTTTCTTAGTGAGCCGCCGCGGTGCGGCAACGGGGGCTGTTTTCTCGGGCTTTACCGGCTTCATGGAGGCCTCGTATTCAGTTTGAGTTTATTGGCTGGGCTTATTTCTTGGCCGGCGTTGGGGTGCCGAGTAAGTCAGGCGTCAGAGAGGAATTTACCAAGCCCCGTTGGCAACTGGTAGGGTTGAAGTTTCATGAACGACGGACTGAAGTCCTGCGCTCACTCGATGCATCATGAAAGTTTCTCGGATGCATTGTGGTAAATCTAGCTCTGGGGTGCCACTTCTGACTGGTCCCAATCCTGCTCGGCACGGAAGTATGCCTGAGCAGCGGCGGTGATTTCATGGACAGCGGTCACCCAGAAGAGCCTCCCCCACAAATGAGCCGGCGGGCGATAGCCCCGGTTCCGTGAGACCTGCAAGAACCGGGGCTATCGCCCACCGGCTAAGACTCGACAGAGGCGGGCCCCATTTGCCATCCATGGCTGTCTTTTTGTGCTGTAGAGGGCAAACAACAGTGGGTGAATTGACGTAGCTACCCCTAAAGTAGAATAATGCACCAAGCAAACTCGAGCGACCAACGGGAGCGGGCCAACGCCTTCCGAGCGGCAGCTCGCTATGGCTGGCGGCCCTTGCCGCCCGACCAACGGGAGCGGGCCCACGCCTTCCGAGCGGTAGCTCGCTATGGCTGGCGGCCCCCCCGTCCAAGCCGGGGGCAGGCCTTGCCGCCCGGACGCCTGGTACTGACTTTGAGGTTTGATATGCAAACACAATCTGCTGCGGAACTGACGCATAAGAAATGCTTGCCGTGTGAGGGCGGCGTGGACCCTTATCCCTTGGACTTGGTGGAGCAGCAGCTTCAGCAGCTGCCCGGCTGGTACATGACGCACGACGGCCAGCGCATTCGCAAAGACTGGAAAGTAAAAAATTTTATGGCGGGGATGGATTTTTTTCAGCAGTGCGCTGCCGTGGCCGAAGCCGACGGCCATCACCCCGACTTGCATCTGGAAGGTTATCGCAATCTCTCCGTGGAACTCTGGACCCACGCCATGGGTGGACTTTCGGAAAACGACTTTATTCTCGCCGCCAAAATCGACGAGTTGCCGATTCCGTTGCAGGAGGATCGTGGCCCGTGACGGGCTCCCATCCCCACGCTGGAAGCGAAGGCTCCACCCTCGACAACTGCAACACGACTTCACAGCCGACTACCCCCCATGCCTTTCCCTTGCCTCATGGTCCGTAAGTCCGACACCGTGACTTGCGCTCTCGAACAGATAGCAACGGCCGATCTACCTGCTGGCGATGTCCTCATCCGCGTTGCCTATTCGTCGTTGAACTACAAAGACGCCTTGGCTTGCCGTGGGCATCCGGGCGTGGTCCGCCACTTCCCCCACGTTCCGGGCATTGATTGCGCGGGGGAGGTGGTGGAGTGTGAGGGGGGAGATTTTCCGGCAGGGACCCCGGTGCTCGTGACCGGGTATGACTTAGGCACCACCCACTGGGGCGGTTTCGCCGGTTATGTGCGTGTCCCGCAAGCTTGGGTGGTCCCCTTACCGGCGGGACTGACGCTGACGGAGGCGATGGCACTGGGCACGGCCGGTTTCACCGCGGCGCAGTGCGTTGGAGCCATTACCCGTCACGGCATTCGGCCCGAGGCGGGCCCGGTGGCCGTGACCGGGGCCACGGGAGGCGTCGGTTCGTTATCGATGAGGCTGCTGGCAAAACTTGGCTACGAGGTCGTTGCCATCACGGGCAAAACGGACCAGGCGGATTGGTTACGCCAGTGCGGCGCTGGAGAGGTGTTACCGCGGACGGTGTTGGCGGACGACGGCAAAAAACCGCTGCTGCCTGCCCGCTGGGCGGCTGCGGTCGATACCGTGGGCGGTGCACCGCTATCCGCTCTGTTACGAGGTATGCAGCATCGAGGGTGCGTGGCGGCCTGCGGCATGGCGGCGGGAAATGAATTGTCGCTAACCGTTTACCCGTTTATTTTGCGTGGCGTGATGCTGGCTGGGATCGATTCGGCACAGTGCCCGTACGACAAACGGGTGCAAATCTGGGAAAAACTGGCCGGGGAGTGGAAACTGGACCAGCTGGCCGCCGGGGTACGCAAGATTTCGCTAACCGAGCTCCCCACTGCCGTGGAACAGATGCTGGCCGGCCAGGCGGTCGGTCGCGTGTTGGTGCAACCTCAACCAGAGGAATAATTTTTGTTTACAAATCGCAGTGTTGGCTGGCCGTACTATCGCCTGTGGCTGTGCGTCGTCATCTGCTGTTGGGGTCTCGTGGCTGAGGAGGATGCCGCCGCGGCAGCATCGGCACGGCAATTGGCTCCCCAGGTGCGGATCCACCGGGATGCCTACGGGGTGCCTCACATCCTCGGCCAAAACGATGCCAGTATCTTCTTTGGTTTCGGCTACGCCCAAGCCGAAGACTATTTTTGGCAGGTGGAAGATTCTTACATCTTGGCCCTGGGCAGATATGCGGAAGTCCACGGACCACCGGGCCTCAACTCCGATCGCTTGAACCGGGCGTTTGAAATTGTGCCGCGGAGCCAACGCGATTTTGCCGCGCTGGATGCCACCTCGCAGCTGCTCTACACGGCCTTTGTGACCGGGATCAATTATTACCTGGAGACACACCCCGCAGTACGGCCACGACTGATCACTCGGTTTGAGCCTTGGCATGTATTGGCCTACCACCGACATATCACGCTCGAACTGTGTTTTCGTTTTGTAGGCCTCCCTGGCAACAGTTATTTACCGCGACACAACCCACAAGTCTGGTCTGCCACCGGCAGCAACGGTTGGGTCTTAGGTGGTCCGCGGAGTGCGTCCGGCTATCCCTTGCTCTTGGCCAATCCGCATCTGCCGTGGTTTGGATTCGCCCAGTTGGCCGAGGCCCATCTCATTTGTGAGGCAGGACCCGACTTTCCGGGCTGGAACTTTATGGGGGCCGGGTTTTACGGCTCCCCAGCCTTGGCACTGGGGCATAACCCTTATTTGGGTTGGACCCTGGTCAGCAATCAGCCCGACATTGCCGACCTGTGGAGAGTCCGCTTTGACGACGCCGAAAATCCACTGGCCTATCGCTACGACGCTGGCCAGCGGGTGGCTGAAACGTGGTCGGCAACGATTCGCGTCAAAAAGTCGCGCGGCATGGAACACCGCTCGCTGAAATTTCGCAAAACGCACCATGGCCCCATCGTGGCCCGCGAAGACGCACAGACGATGCTGGCCGCGCGGATCGCTGGACTTTATGAAACCGTCCCGCTCAGGCAGTGGCTGGCCATGGCGAAAGCCGAAAATCTGGGAGAATTCCGAGAGGCGCTAGGCATGTTGCAGATGTTGTATATGAATCTGCTCTATGCCGACGTGGCAGGCAACATCGGCTATGTGTACAACGGCCGCATCCCGAGACGCAATCCGAACTGGGACTGGTCGCAACCGGTCGACGGGAGCGACCCGGCTACCGAATGGTTAGGCTTTCACACCTTGGAAGAATTGCCCCAAGTGGTCAATCCAGCGGCAGGGTTTGTGCAAAACTGCAATTCCTCGCCCGCCATCACGACCGATGGTGACAACCCGCGCGCGAAAGACTTCCCCGCCTACATGATTGGCGAACAGGGTCACATCGAGCGCCGCGCACTACGGTCCTTGGAAATCCTCCGCGGCATGCGAGATGTTACCTTCCAGCAATGGCAGGCGGCCGCCTTCGATACCGAAGTTTACTGGGCACGCCACGAGCTGCCCGTATTTGCTGAAAAGTTCGAACGACTGAAACGCGAACATCCCGGGCTGACCGCTAGCGTGCAGCCCTATCTCGATCATTTGCTGGCCTGGGACGCCCGCATCACGGCTCAATCCACGGCGGCTACGCTGTGCCACGCCTGGTACGAACAGCTGTATGGGCGGGGCTATCCGGGAGAGAGCATCCGCGCGATTTACCGTGGCCAAACGGAAAAACAATTTGCCGCCCTGGTCCGCGCTGCCGATGAACTCCGAGCCCTGCATGGAGATTGGCAAGTACCCTATGGTGAGGTCTACCGCATCCAGCGTCCCCCGTGGATGGCCGACTTGATCGCCACCCGCTTTGCGGACCGTGACCTGAGTTTACCGTCGGTGGCGGGCCACGGCCCCATGGGCATCGTGTTTACACAATACAGCACCCCCAGTTTAAAAATCCCCTGGGTCATCTCCCAACGACTGCGTTATGGCTTGGTCGGAACATCCTATTTAGCAGCCTACGAATTTACCCCTGAGGGCGTCCGCGGAGCCAGCCTGGTTCCCTTTGGGACAAGTGGCGATCCCACGGCAGCGCATTATTTTGATCAGGCAATATTGTTGGCCGAACGGCGTCTCAAGCCCGAACTTTTCACCCGGCAACAGGTCCTGGCAGGGTCGGTCCACAGCTACCATCCGGGGGAAGTGGCCTCTGCAGCGGTTGGCGATGATCACCAAGAACCCAGCGCGGCGAAGCCGCAACCAAAGAGACACAAGACCCATGTACGGAAATAATTTGAACCACGACGAAACGACGGAAACAACGCCCACCACGAAAGTGATTTCATGCACAGCGGTTACCAGCCCTTCCCACACATGAGCCGGTGGGCGATAGCCTTGTCATTACCTACAAATCCCTGCTAGCAAAAAGGCTGTTCTATTCAAAAATTTCACCACGGAGAGCGCGGAGGACACGGAGAATTAAGAGCAGAATCGAGCGTTCCCTCAGATTTTCTCCGTGATCTCCGTGTTCTCTGTGGTGAAAAAAGGAATACCCAATGCGGTTTGTGGAGGGGGATACCTCGATGTGACGCAGTCACAAGAGGTTGACACTGCATCTTGAAGAAACCTCCGGCTGGAACGGGGGCCTGGACTCGATCGGGGGCCTGCCCTCGACTCGATCGGGGGCCTGCCCTCGACTCGATCGGGGGGCCGCCGGCCACAACGCGAGCTGCCGCTCGGAAGGTAGTGGCCTGCCTCTATGGGGGGTAAGCGTCAAGAATCAACCACGAAGAAAAGAAGAGCACGAAGAACGGGAAGAATAGCTGCTTCGCTCTCCTACGTTATTCCCGCATTATTCCACGTCATTCCCGCATTATTCCACGTCATTCCCGCGGAGGCGGGAATCTAGACCACTGGCACTGCTACTGGATTCCCGCCTCCGCGGGAATGACGTGGAATCGGGAATGACGTGGAATCGGGAATGACGCGGAATCATGGCCTGCCTGTTGCAAACCGCAAGGTGCGCTCTCTGGTACCGGCAAACTCGGCTCGCCTACTCCTGGATCGGTGCTTTCGCTATACTTGACATGGTCGCAGGGGGGCTATTGGGTACCACGTGTGCAACAGCTAGCATCCACTGAGACAACGATAGTATATTCCTCTGGAGCGTGCGCGTGTTTTTAGTCCGCAACGGACGGCAAGCGGACCCCATCCCAACACGATTTGAGACTGGTCTCGCGGGACTCCTGCGCGAAAAGCAAATGCCCAAATACGTCGTGCGACATGGTGTGATGCGCCAACTCGGAGTTTTTTCCACCCGAGGCAACGCTAGCTATGCGCGGGGAGGGCAGGTGATTGCTCGCACCAACCGTGGTTTGGAGTTGGGCGAGGTCCTCTGCGAAGCCACCGAGCAGGCCCTAGCCGCTCTGCCCGACCCTCAAACGGGCCAAATCCTCCGTGAGCAGAATGATGACGATGCGGGCGAATTACGACGCTTGCTGGAGCAAGAGGTGGAGGAGCATCAGATTTGTGAGGCGCGGATCGCCGAATTGGGCCTCGAGATGCAATTGGTGGATGTGGAGCACGTGTACGGCGGAGAGAGGATCGTCGTCTACTATTTGGCTGAAGAACGGGTCGATTTTCGCCAACTGGTAAAAATCTTGGCCTCCGAATTTCAAACGCGTATTGAAATGCGTCAAATTGGTGTTCGCGATGAGGCCAAGATATTGGCGGATTACGGCGATTGTGGCAAACCCGTCTGCTGCAATACGCACTTGTCGGAGATGCCTCCGGTTTCCATGCGGATGGCCAAATTGCAGAAGGCCACCCTGGACCCGAATAAAATTTCGGGCCGTTGCGGCCGCCTGAAATGCTGCTTGCGCTACGAGTACGACACGTACCAGGCATTGGAAAAAGAACTGCCTCCGGTGGGTTCCCAGATTATTACCAACGAAGGCCAAGCCAAAGTGCTGGCACAGGAGATCTTGGCCAGCAAGCTCCTGGTCCAGACCGAGGACATGCGGCGGGTCATGATCGACGGGGCCGACGTACTGACAGTGCTCCACAAGGGTGCTCCACAAAAGCGTCGGAGCGGGAAAAAACCGGCCGAAAACCCGACACCTCCCTCCAGCCCCCCCGCCAACACAGAAAAATCCTCTCCAGGCAAAGACGTGGCCCCATCGGAAGAGTAGAATATTTAAATACAGTAGTTCCAAATTTGGCCAATGAAGCCGAGTGCGGGCAAAGTGTTCGCTGCTAAAAGCGCCGGTTCCCGGGCGGCTTATTGCCCCGGGCCCTGGTGGGAACAGGCGGGAATTTGGAAGTACCGAAATAGCATTTCCTGTCCATCAGCCCGTTGCTCAATCAGATGCTTGATCCCGGCCACCCCATTGCTGAACTCTTACGTCGAGATGATCGCTATCATTTTGACGCGTATGTTTTCGTTTTCGAGGCGCTGCGTTTTGCACATGACAACTTAGGCATGGGCACGGAGTACGATGCGGAATCCTTAGAGAGCCCGGCTTTCCAGGAAGACCCCACCAGCGGCGAGGACTTGGAGCACGCAGGCGACGACGAGCCCGAGCGTCATGTCACCGGCCAAGAACTTTGCGAGGCCATGCGCCAGTATGCCCACCAGCAGTATGGTTACGTGGCCAAGAGCGTACTCAACCATTGGGGCATTTTTAGCACCAGTGATTTCGGTGAAATCGTGTTCAATCTGATTGAAATTAAGCAAATGCGTAAAACGGAACACGACCGCCGTGAAGATTTTGATGACGTGTTTGATTTTGACGAGGGCTTTCAGCACAGCTTCCGCTTCACCGTCCCCGACTCCAAAGAAGAGCCAAGACGTTAAGGGGCGGGGCGGCGGTGGCCGCCATGTATGCGAGCTACCGCTCGGAAGATACTGGCCCGCTCCCGTTGGTCGCTACACTGCGCATAAACCAAAGGTGGGGCTTCGCCCCAGCCTACGAAACATTGCCCGCATCCCTACGTCATTCCCGCGCAGGCGGGAATCCAGAACCCCTCCCCACGTCATTCCCGCGTAGGCGGGAATCCAGAACCCCAGGCAAGTCATTTTACCAAGCCCCGCGCAGCAAAGAAGTTTGCCGCTTTTCCTTCCTGAGATGGCGGCCTCCGGCCGCTATCTTAGGAAGTACAGTCTCTCCGCAAACATCCAAAAATGTCACCACAAGTAGCACAGGACGACAAGGGCTGCCCCGGGGTCGCGCACAGCAAAACCACGCTGATTCTCTCAAGCTGCCTGTTCACCGTTTGGTTTTTATTTCTCAACTGGCTCGCCTGGCGGGGTTAGATATTTTCACTTTAAGTAAAATAAAACGGTCTCATGTTACTTCAGAAAACGCTTCGACTATCCCACTGGCCAATGTTGGCCTTGTTGCTCTTAAACTTTGCCAGCCCCACCTGCGCGACGGCCGAGGAGCCGGATGTAGCTACGATGGTCCAGCGGGCTGCCGCCTATCTGGCGGGGGCACAAAGCCAGGATGGTTCGTACAGCAAGCACCTGGGCACGGGAATCACGTCGCTGGCGACCACCGGACTGCTGCATCATGGACGCTCTCCCCAGGACCCCTTGGTAGCGAAATCGCTAGCATTTTTGGCCGCGCAGGTGCAGCCGGACGGCGGCATCTACCAGACCGGGAGTCGCTACCGCAACTACGAAACCTGCCTGGCCATGATGTGCTTCAGCGCGGCCAACCAAACAGGTGCCTACGCTGCTCTCCTGCAGGGAGCAGAGGCCTTTGTCAAACAACTCCAATGGAATGCGGAGGAAGGACATGATCTGGCCAGTACCAGCTATGGAGGGGCCGGTTATGGCAAACACAATCGTCCCGACTTGTCGAACACCAGTTTTCTAATTGACGCCCTGAAAACCGTCGGCAACGCCGCAGACGATCCCGCGCTGCAGCGGGCACTCGTATTTGTATCCCGCTGCCAAAACCTAGAAACCGAGCACAATCAGACGGCGTTTGCAGCCAAGAATCCCGATGGTGGATTTTATTACACCGTAGCCGCGGGCGGCTCGAGTCAAGCCGGAGAAACAGCTACCGGCGGACTGCGGAGCTATGGCTCGATGACCTATGCCGGTTTGAAAAGTATGATCTTTGCCGGCGTCAGCGTCGACGACCCGCGCGTGCAGGCGGCCTATCAATGGACCCAGCGGCATTACGCACTCAGCGAAAATCCAGGGATGGGCCAGCAGGGGTACTTTTACTACTTGCATACCCTCGCCAAGGCCCTGGACGCCATCGGCGATGCTCAGATTACCGCTGCCAACGGCACCAAGCATGATTGGCGGCAGGAACTGCTGACGGAGCTGGCCCGGCGTCAGCAGGAAAACGGCAGCTGGTTCAACCCCAATCAACGATGGCTGGAAAACGATCCCAACCTGGTCACGGGCTACGTGCTGCTGACGCTGGCTTACTGCCAAGAGCGGTAAACGGCTATCGCATGTCATTCCCGCCTGCGCGGGAATGACGTGGGAGAGAGGAACCAACCACCAGATCCGATAGGGCCGCGGGTGGCACCCAACGCTGGTAACGATTTTAGTAGCAGTATTAAGGGGGTTCCAGTCATTCCCGCGCAGGCGGGAATCCAGTAGCAGTGCCAGTGGTCTAGATTCCCGCCTGCGCGGGAATGACGTGGAATAATGCGGAATGACGCTGAAGAGCGGCGAGAATCCAGCGGAGAGCCTGGTGCAAACGTGCTCCTTTTCTGCTGGGATCAAATCGTTACCAGCGTTGGGTGGCACCCAAACTCCAATCTTCGTGGTTGATTCTTGACGCTAGCACTGCACAGAGGCAAGCTAGCACCTTCCGAGCGGTAGCTCGCATGGTGGTTGGCGGCCCCCCGATCGAGTCGAGGGCAGGCCCCCGTTCCAGCCGGAGTTTTCTTCAAGCATGCAGTGCCAACCTCTTGTGACTGCGTCCCATCGGTAGGCTAGCGCCAACCGCTGCCACCCACGGGGAACGAACCCGCTCCTGCAGACCCAACTTCAAAGTCGGCGGGAGTGGTCTTTGCCTGGGAGTGGGGATTTGCTAATTAACGCCTCGGCCCGTCTGCGTGGCATGGCTGCCACGAGTCTGCCGGCCGATCGTCCGTAGATACTGGTCCTCAGGCGGGGAGCCCCACGGAACAATGCCCAACGCTTAACGATTGGGTCCGCTCCTGCCCGTCGCCAACTGGAAAACAGGCCCGCATCGCGGGCACATCCCATATCGCCCCACGCTATCCGAGTTCTCCCATGGAAAATAAAAAGCCGACTCGTTCTTTCGTTCGTCGTTTGATTGTTCCTGTTGGTTTGGCCACGACACTACTCGGCGGGGGTGGTTGGGGTGTCTATCAGTTCCTCAGCCAACCGGAGGGTGCCACTGCCGCCATAACACCGCCGGCAGCACTGCCTGGAGCCAAAGAGGAACTTAAAAAACTCTTTGCTGGGGATACCGACCCAACGTTACCGCACCAACAGACAGCACAGCCTCCGTCTCTGCCGGGCACCCCACGCAAGACAACAGACCGCTACGCGCTCACCGCCACTAGCGCATCCCCAGCTACCTTAAAAAATCCATTTGCAACCGGGCCGACCAGCCCGACCGCCACGGTCACCCAGCAAAAACCTGACCGCTACGCCAATTACCAAGCCGCGCCACCAACTCGGCCAGCCCCCGTTGAGAAAACTACCTCGCAGTCGCAGCACCAAGCCGGCGAACAGCAAGAAGACGAGAACCACCTCCAACACGCGCTCCCGATGGTCGCTCAGGAAACATCCGCGGATCCTCAGGATGTTCGCCACGCCCCGGATGTGGCTCGCGGCCAAGAGCCTGGCCTCAACCCCTTACGCAGTGCCTCTTCAGGCTTGGCCACATCACCAACCAATCGAAAGCAACTCGCTGCCTTGGAGGCCAAGTTACCTGACGCAGAGGCGACCAAGGAAACGGTCCAGGAAGCGGCCCAGGACATGCCCCGCAGCCTGCAACCCGCACGTCCCCTCACCCAAAGCCCGGCTACCGCCGCCTCAGAGCGCTACTCTGCCCCGGCCCCCACGACGGCCCCCACGACGACCCCCGCAGCCAGCAAAAGCCCCAACCGCACCGCAACGGTCCAGCAGCCGCAAAGGATGGCAGCACCAGCTGGTAGGGGGCCGTACAGTAAGCAAAATACTGACCGCGTGGCTGATCGCAAGCCCCCCCGGGCCGTGCTGGCGCCGACTCCACCAGCGTCCCTCAAACCACCGGCCTTGCCCGCAAACACCATGGCCTCCGCACCTGCCAGAAAGCAAAACCGCGCCGCCTCTCTAGAGCACGTACGTCACCACACCACCGCTGTTACGGAGACAGCTTCCCCTCAGAACCTCACCCCCACTCCTGGACTCACCAATCACCCAGGAACGGGACGACCGGGCGAGCGTCTGCTCGAGGGTTTGCAAAGTCCGGCCATCACGATTCAAAAACTGGCACCGGTGGAAATACAAGTCGGCAAGCGGTGTACGTTCGCGATCCGCGTGCAGAACACAGGTCAACGCACGGCCCAAAATGTCCAAATTCATGATGAAATTCCGTTAGGTACGGAACTGGTAGGCACCGCACCGCGAGCCGCCATTTCCGGTACGCAAGTTGTCTGGGAGCTCGGCACACTTTCCGTCGGTGAGGAACGCACCGTGGAAATGGAGCTCATCCCCACCGAAGAAGGCGAGCTCGGCAGCGTGGCTACCGTGCTCGTCGCCGCCCAGGCCTCTGCGAAATCACGCTGCACGCGCCCGGAATTGGCGCTGCGACTGTCGCCCAGCCAACCCCAGGTCTTGGTTGGCCAACAGCAAATTGTCCACATCGAAGTCTCCAACCCGGGCAGTGGGGATGCTACGGGGGTGATGCTCCTGGAAAGCGTACCAGCTGGCGTCAGTCATGCAGCCGGGCCGGCTTTGGAATTCGAAATTGGGACTCTCCCAGCGGGAGAGTCACGACAGCTGGAGTTGATCCTGTCCGCCGAACAGGCCGGAAAAATCAACAATCTCATGACCGTCCGGGCCGATGCCAACTTGCAGGTGCAGGCCGATTGCGAATTCGAAGTTGTCGCCCCCGAATTGGCCCTCTCCATTGAAGGGCCTCAAAAACGCTACTTGGAACGACCGGCGACTTACCGCGTCAGCATCGACAACCCCGGCACTGCCACGGCCCATAACGTGGAGCTGGTGACCCACCTTCCCCAGGGCTTGCAATTCGTCAGTGCCAACAACATGGGTGAATACAACTCAGCTGAACACGCGGTGGAGTGGAGTCTGGCGGAACTGCCTGCCCACGAACGCGGCACCGTGGAATTAGTCGCTTTGCCGATCGAACCCGGCACGCAGACCTTGCAAGTGGCGACCAGGGCCCACCAAGGCCTCGAGGACCGTACCGAAAAAAAGGTGCTCGTCGAAGGTCTGGCGGCACTGATGTTTGAAGTGGCCGACTTGGCCGACCCCATCGAAATCGGTGGCGAAACGACCTACGAAATCCGGGTTGTGAACCAAGGCTCGAAGGCGGCGGCCAATGTGCAAGTCGTGGCCATTCTGCCGGCAGGTCTCCGCGCTTTATCGGGGCAAGGCGAAACACGTCACACCATGGAAGGAGAACGGGTCCTGTTCGCCCCCTTGCCCAGCCTGGGCCCGAAGGCCGATGCGACCTACCGCATTCAGGTGCAGGGCACACGCCCCGGCGATCAACGGCTGCGGGTGCAAGTGACGACCGACGAAGTCCAGCAACCCATCACCAAAGAAGAAAGCACCCGCGTCTACGCAGACGAGTAAAAGGTTTCGCCTAAAGGCGAAGGTTCTAAACCCATCGTCGGGACAAAAATTCTTGCTTGGCCTAGCTCTCTGGATTCCCGCCTGCGCGGGAATGACGCAAGGACGCAAGGACGCAAGGACAATCACGTTAGGACGCGGACGATTCCCCCAGGCTTTACCTACTGCGCATCACCCCCGGCCCGCAGCATTTTCAAATGCGTGGCGACACACTCGGCCAATACCTGGGGATTGTAGCCCCCTTCCAAGAGACTCACGATGCGGCCCTGGGCATAGAGGTTGGCGATTTCCACAACCGCTACGGTAAGCCAATCAAAATCCTCGACTTCCAGACCGAGCCCGCCAATCGGGTCGGCCCGATGACTGTCGAAACCGGCGCTCACCAGTACCAGCTCAGGCCGGATGCGAGCCGCGAAGTCGTCCAGTTCCCGCATCACTTGGCTCCGATACGCCGCGGGTGAGGTATTAAAATCTAACGGCAAATTGCGCGTGGTGCCCAACCCAGCGCCAGCCCCCGTTTCGGCGGCCGATCCGGTCCCCGGGTAAAAGGGCCAGCGATGCACAGAGAAAAACCCCACCCGTGGATCTTCATAAAAGATCGCCTGCGTGCCATTGCCGTGATGCACATCCCAGTCCACGATCAACACCCGCTGCAGTCCCACATCGAGGGCCTGCTGGGCGGCCACGGCAATATTGTTCAGCAAACAAAAACCCATGGCGTGTGCGGCCAGCGCGTGATGGCCTGGTGGACGGATTAAGGCCAAGGCCCGCTGAACATCCCCCTGCAGCACCCGCTGCACCGCATCGCTGGCCGCGCCGGCAGCCAAGCGACTGACGTCAAACGACTGCGGCGAAACGATCGTGTCCGGATCCGCACGACCACCGCCTGCTAGAGCCATTTGTTCTAAACCCGTCAGATGCTGCGCGTGATGCACACGCCGCATCCGTTCCCAGCTGGCCGGTTCCCAACCCACCCGCCGGCAGCAATCGGTGAGGCCCGCGGTCGTGAGATGCTGAGAGACGGTCTGTAAGCGGTGGGCCGACTCCGGATGGGCACCGGTAGCATGCTCTAAAAAGCGGGGATCGTCGTACAGTAGTAACATCGCAGCAACTTTTTGAAAACACGCGACGGCCAACGGCCCCCTTTGCTTGACACCCGGGCCTTCTCCTAAGTAGAGTAATCTAAGGGACTTGGGGTGAGAAGACAGGTCTTTTTTCGGCTCCCCCGCTGTTTCCGGCTCTACCAACGGAGGGCGCTCCGGCAGTCCTGTCCAGCACGCAGGATGGGCAGCTTTGCCGTCTCAAACAACTCTGGGAAACGGTCTGGATCAAATCAATAAGGAACAGAGGTATGTTCACACCACATGGCCCAGTCCGGAGGGCGGCACGGCCTGCCCCCGGCTGGAACGGGGTGCCACCGGCTGATGCGATGGCGGCAGAGCCGCCAGCCGATGCGAGCTACCGCTCGGACAACACTGGCCCGCTCCCGTGGGTCGCTACATCGCGTTCAGGCACCATCAATGGCTTTCACCGTTTGCAATACGGTAAAGCTCCCAAAATTTCCCCGTTGTGGATCGTATCCCTGGCGACCTGCTTGCTGCTAGGCGGCCTTGGTACCCCGGTGGCGGCTCAGGAATATCGGCAGTTGCAACCGAAAATCACCAAGCGGGCCACCCGCATATCTCTCGAGATGACGACCAAGGACGTGCTCCGTGGCAAAGTTGACTTTCAAGAGGGTAAGAGAAGTATTGATGCGTACTATGTAAAATACTTTTTCCCGACCATGACCAGGTATGCCCCTAGCGACTTGGAAAATCTTGCGGATTACCGCGAAGATTTATTAGAGGCCCTCCGTGACAGCACCGTGCCGACAGCGCAAAAATATCTGACCGGCCTGGCCCTGAAAGCCTGCTGGAGTCTAGCCCGCGGTGATTATCATCCAGCGGTGCGCTACAACGCTGCGTTGATCCTAGGTCTGCTCGACCAGCGGTACGCTCAGGTAGCGAATTCTCCCGTGCCGCTTGCGAAAGCTACCGACGCGCTGCTGCAAATAATCGAGCGCGACACATTTCAGATGCGGGACAAGAAGGTGCCAGTCCCCACGTCGACGAAAGTAGCGGCCTGGTTGGGGCTGGAGCGCCACGCCCGTTTCGGCATGGACTCAAAATATGCCCCGCGAGTTGCCTCCGCCGCCTTGGCTACCATCGAGGACCAACAGCCGGACACGGAAGTCGAGCCGGCTGTGCAGCACTGGATGCAATGCCTGGTCGCTGGCGTGTTGGCCTACCAATTTTCAGATGGCCCTCCTCCCCAAATCCAAGCGGCACTCATGGGATTGATCTCGGCAGATCGCCTCAGTCTCGACGACCGCTGCCGCGTAGCCAAACTTGTCAGTCGCATCGAGTACGCCACTGCTGAGGTACCCGACGGCCAAGCCGCCGTCCTGGCACTGGGCGCGTTGACTCAGGATGTGATGCACGATGAGAACCAAGCCTCCCAGGAATTTGAAAGCTCCAGACGGAACGACAGCGATGCTCCCTATCCCCGCCACCGCCTGCTCAGCAGGTTGAGCAGCATCTACACCTGCGGAACTACGCTGGTCGATGGCTTGGCCGAAAAGCCCCAGCAGAATATCGAGGCACTGCTCTCAGCCCTCGATCCGGTCATCAACGTCCTGGAAAACAAAAAATCCTCGGACACGGACGTCACCAACAGCGTGATCCGTCAAAAACCGGCCGTCGATCAAGTGGTGGCACCTTGGAAACTTGCCGGAGAGAATTCCGTTGCAGCCCCCGAGGCCGGGGGCTGATGGCGGAGAACTGCGGAGTCCGTCTCAGTCTGCAGTTTCTGAAAAAACGGCCGGAGGCCGTTCTTTCAGAAGTAAATTGATCTGAACCAAAGTCGATCTAACCAACCACACCGTCGCTGTGGTTGCGGCGTCTGGCCGGCACTTTGGATCCTGCCTGCGCGGCAGCTAGGCAACCTACCAGCAGAGTCAGATAAATCACATCACCGGAGAGCATGGCACGATAAAACGGCAAGCCAGCCGTATAGCAAGCGAGCAGCCCCGCCCAGCTACTGGGATAGTCACTCTGCCAGGCCCACACGGCAAAATTGGTGACCAGATAAAATGCCGTGGCGGGTACCAGGCCACAGAGGGTCCAACCAGCCACCCGTTGCCACGCGCTGGCCTGACTTGACCGCTGTCGCATCCCACGGCCCAGCAACAGTGGCACCACCATCATGCCATGCACCGCCAACTGAACGGCCAGACTGTCATGGGCCGGCAGCACCAGGTCGGACACCGCCAAGATGCCCACCGGCAGCAAGAGGGCAGGCAGCCAACCGCGAAAATAATATCCGCCCAACACCGTGACAGCGGCCAGCGGAGTAAAATTCCAGGTCGGCTGGGCCCAGCGACCGAGGACGCCGATGGCCAGCAGCAAGCCAAAAACGGTGAGTTCCCTGAGTGTCTGTCGATGCATGGTGGCCGAACTCTACTAAAGGGTTGAAAAGGTTACTGGAAGGTCGAAGGGGTCAAAGGTCAGGTCAAAGGGGTCAGGCACATTTTTTTCGGCGACTAAGCTCGTATTGATGGGACAGGTGGTGGCGCCGAAGGTCGAAGGGGTCAGGCACATTTTTTTCGGCGACTAAGCTCGTATTGATGGGACAGGTGGTGGCGCCGAAAAAAATGAGCCAGACCCCGGTGGCGGCCCCCCGGTGCGGCCGGGGGCTGGCTCTGCCGCACCTAGTTTACTCTTCGGTGGCAAACTTCCACAAGACATGCCCTCCCGACGGCACCGGCTGCAGGCAAAAACTCATCTGTGCGTGCTGGCCATCCACCTCGAATTTCCAGTTTCTCCCGCCTGCACCTTCATTGGACAGCCCGTCGAGAGCCGTGAGAAAACCGCCCGCCTGCTGCCCCTGCTGCTGGTAAGAGATCCCCGGCCGGAACGTGCTGGCCTCTTGGAGCACCTGCTCGACCGTCATGCCTGGCTGCCAACGGAGGGCGGCAAAACGTTTTTGGACACCGTTGCCAAAATCGATCTTCAGCTCGACCGATGCACCTTGGACCGGAGGAGAAGGGGTCCAGGCGACAGCCTGCGGGCCAGCCGCAGGCCAGCGAGTCCCCGAGTCACCCGACTTCCCCCGCACCGCCAGCCAGGCCATCCCGAGCAGCAAGCACACGAGGAGCAGGGGAAAAGTCCAGCCACCCACCTGTGGACCGGAGGGCCCTGGCCCGGTGGTTTGCTGGAGCTCGTCTGGGCGTGATTGTTCAACTTCCATAGAATAGTAGGGGCGGTACCCACGGGGTCTGGCTCATTTTTTCGGCGCACGGCTCATTCCACCAATACTCAGTAGTTCCAAATTCGGCCGATGAAGCCGACCCGAGCAAAGTGCTAGCTGCTAAAAACGTCGATTTTCGGGCGGCTTATCGCCCCGGTCCCTGGTGA
>CAMYJY010000044.1 GCA_947258835.1 uncultured Pirellulales bacterium | reverse complement strand
AGCATGAAATTACTTAGGGGGCTGTGCCCAAGTGTGGGCACAGCCCCGTTCTGTTGCGGGTTGGTGTTTTTTCTTAACGCTATCTTGCGTCCTTCCTGCGTCCTTCCCGCGTCCTTCCCGCGTCATTCCCGCGCAGGCGGGAATCCAGTAGCCGGCGCGGGTCGTCTAGATTCCCGCCTGCGCGGGAATGACGTGGAATCATGCCATACGTATTGCACGTGGAATCATCCCATACGTATTGCACGTGGAATCATGCCATACGTATTGCAAACCGCGGGGTGCGCTCGCGCTCGGGCCCCTGCGTTTGTGCTAGCAGTGGCCGCTGAGTTTGGATTTTTTCTCCAGCGACTTTGCGGATTATGCCGAAGATTCCGACAGCGTGACCACTCTGCCAGGCAGCTTGGGTTGCGTCCCAATTTGGAAGCGGGGCCAGAGGAATCTCATACCCATGCGTGGAAGCTTGTTCATACTCTCGTGCTGCCTGCTGATCGGTGGCTGCCATTTGGTGTTGCCCGAGGTCTCGCATCGGCCCATCATTCGCAACCCTTTTCCCCAGTTGAGCCGGGTAGCGGTGGCGCCGTTTTTCAATCATTCCGACGAGCCCACGCTGGATGGTCGTGCGGTGACGATGGCGTATTTTTCCGAGCTGCAGGCCACGCCTGGCTTTGAAGTGGTCCCGCTGAATGTCGTGGAAGAGGCCATGATTGCCCACCGCATCGAGCTGGCAGGTGCCGGCGAGGCCCGCCGCCTGGCGCAGTTGTTGGGGGTGGATGCCGTCGTGGTGGGAGCCGTGACGGACTACACGCCCTATTACCCACCACGTCTGGGACTGCACGTCGAGTGGTACACGGCCAATCCGGGCTATCATGAAATTCCCGTGGGCTATGGACTGCCGTGGAATACACCGGCAGAGGAGTACATTCCCGAATCCCTCGTGTACGAGTCCCAGCTGGAGTTGGCCCGCGCTCAAATGGCGGCGCAAGCCCCCGACTGCGATGCGCAGTGTCACGTGTTGCCGCCTCCCCCTGCTACGCTCACACCGGCGGACAAGGCCAGCCAGCACGGCAGGGCGGAACGGAGGGCCGTCAGCCACAGTAAGCTACCGCCCGCAAGCCATGGGCCGGCAAGGAGTCCGCAGCAAGGATCTCCGCCGCTGGCAGCGCAGGAGATCGTTCCCGTATCCCAAACCGAAACGCTGCCAGCAGCCGTACCGGCGCCCGCTGGCAGTGCCGATCGCGGTAACGCTGCCAACGAATCAAACGCCACAATCGTTAAGAATGCGCCAGGTAATCCGGTTGGCGCCATGCCACCCTTCGGGCTGGACGTCAGCGGTTGCCTACCCGCGCCGACTCCCGGCGAGCGCCCGGCCTGCGTGCCCCATCATGGCCCTGTGCTCAGGCAAACACGCATCTATCGGGGGACCGATCCCGATGTCACGCAAGCACTCAAGGGGTACGTCTATTTCCGCGACGATGCCCGTTTTGGCGGCTGGCAATCGTATTTGCAGCGCAGCGAGGATTTCCTCCGCTTTTGCTGTCACATGCATATCTCCGAGATGCTGTCAGCGCGCGGCGGTAGTCATAAAACGCGTCTGGTGTTGCGCTGGCCTGAAAGCCGATAGACAACTTAGAAGCCGATCCCAAAACCCCACCAGGGGTGTCCAGCGGCCGACAAGGAGAGCAGACGGTTGTGGGACGTGCCTTTAGAAGCCCTTTCTCGCCGGACCGGCTTCGCCTTGGCCACGCGCGCCCTAGCACCAGGCGGTAGGTACCGTGGTCCAACCTTGCAAACCTTGCCCACTCATGGACCGGCACCATGATTGGCCAACCCCCCGAGTTGCCGCTAGGAGAGCTGCCACCGTGAACGATGATGACATCAATGTGTTGGCACTTGTCAAAGGAAAAGAGCGTTACATCTTTCTGTTCGACGACAATCAGCGGGCGGAAACTTTGCGGTTGCTTGGTCGCTATGCCTCGAATTCTGAGCTGAGCTTTTCTTGGTATGATGCGGCAGTGCTCAGTCAAAAGGTCAGGCAAGCGGGGCCCGTGGGCCAGCATTTTCAGCGAAATTCGCTATCTCAGCCACTGGATGAATGATGAGGGGCTAGCCCCTCTCCCCCATGCAACGCCAGATCGCTAAATTCTTGCGGTATCTCCAGGTTGAGCGGGGGGCTTCGGAGCACACGCTCAAGGCCTACCGCGAAGATTTGGAGACGCTGGTCGATTATTTTCAAGATGAAACGGGCCGCTGCCCGGCACCTGGTCACCTGACTTCGGTGGAGCTGCGCGGCTATCTGGCGGCCCTCCACGAGGCCGGTTATGCCAAGGCGTCCATTGCGCGCAAGTTGGCCTCGCTCCGTAGTTTTTACCGCTTTGGCCAGCGGGAAAACTGGGTTGATAGCAACCCGGCCAAGGCACTGCGGAATCCTCGCAAAGCCAAACAGCTGCCCCACTTTCTTTCGACCACCGAAATCGCTCGCCTCCTCGCCGCGCCTTCCGACCAGGCAGCCCTGGGCTTGCGTGACCGGGCCATGTTGGAAACGCTGTACTCCGCTGGCCTGCGAGTAAGTGAGCTGGTGGATCTGGACGATAGCGATCTTGATTTTGCCCAGGGTATTCTTCGAGTGCGCGGTAAGGGCCGTAAGGAACGCCTGGCTCCGTTGGGTTCGTATGCCCAAGCCGCACTGACAGCCTGGCTGTCCCAACGCAAACTTTCGGACACCGTCCCCTCCGCTGGGCGGATCCCGGTGTTTGTCAATCGTTTTGGCACCCGACTCACGACCCGCAGCGTGGGCCGCATGCTGGAAAAATATCTCCGCGAAACGGACCTGGATACCCGTACCAGCCCGCATACCCTGCGGCACAGCTTTGCCACCCATCTACTCGACCGAGGCGCTGACATCCGTAGCGTGCAGGAACTGCTGGGCCACAAAAGCCTCGAGACCACGCAGGTCTATACCCACGTGAGTACCAAGAATCTGCGGGCGGCCTACGAACGGGCCCACCCCAGGGCAACCTAGGCCCTCGGATACCAACCGTCCGCCACGCATCCGATGCGAGTCCTGCGGAGGAATATGCTGCGTGAACTCCGCCAGGAAATTCGGCCGCTGTTGTGGTCAGCCCCGTCAAGATCTCTGGGAGACATTACCTTGGTGGGAGTTCAAAACTGTTGGCAACAATGCCGGGTACCATGAGCTCTTCATCGACTTCCTCCCAGCGCAGTGCATGCCCATCTCGTTCGATCTGCACTTGGGCCAACTGTTCGTTCGAGGCTTGGGAGAGAATGCGGTAGCGATCAGCCGGAAACCCGATGATCCGTCCGTCATAAAGTTCAATATACACAGTTCTTTCCACGGCCCATGCCCGTAGGACAGCTGGCCCGACGGCGGTGTCGAGAGCAACGGTTGTGGTCGTCATCCCAGGCCTTCCTTCACGGTAGTGTGATGCTCATAAGGCGAGCGGCAGGTAAGTTTTTACCTGCCGCGTGATCGAAAATCCCAGCGAAGCGAATCCATTGGGCTGTCGATGGGTAAGTTCTCATCTGCCCAACGCCTAAAGCTGGCAAAAAATTGCTGCGGTTCTTGTCCTGCAGGCATTGTAAAACTATAGCTTGATTTACCACACGTTCCGTGGGACGCCCTAGGTTCACTGGCAGCGCAGCTGTCCAGAGGAGTCGCCTCCAACGACGCCGCGGTCCTGCGGCTCGCAAAAAGCCTGAGCATAACTTTGAAGGGTCAGTTGGCATAGGACGTAACGCATGATGGCAGTTGCTCTTACGACCTGACTACTGCAGATGGCTGAAGTATTACCTAAATTCCCGCCCGTTCCCGCCAGGGCTCGGGGCCATCAGCTGCCCGGGAACCGGCGCTGTTGGCAGCTAGCACTTGGCCCGCACTCGGCTTCAGGGGCCAAATTTGGAACTCCTGACTTTTTGTTGACCGTGCGCTTACCGCGACGTACATATTTAGCGACAGCCTATGGTGAAACCTCCCCTGCGGCGGTGCAGTGATGCGTCATCTCCCCACGCACGATCGCCGTTTCTCCTGGCTACCCATTGCATACAGCCTGCGCTAGGCCAGCCGTTTTTACGGTGAGCCGAAGTGCTCCCTGCCCGGAGAAGAGGGTTCGATGACACAGGAAACTTTGCTGTTGGTTGATGACGACCAACAATTATTGGAGTCCCTGGCTGATTGGTTACGCAGCCAAGGTTTACCCGTCGATACGGCCGGCGGCTACGCCGATGCGTTGGAAAAACTCAGCCAACGGGCCTACGAAATGTTATTGGTCGACGTGCGCTTGCAAGACGGCGACGGGTTCGATTTGTTGGAACAAGTTCAGCGCAACTATCCGGGGAGTCACGTAGTGCTCATGACGGGCTACGGAGACGCGGATGCGGCCGTCGAAGCCATGCGGGCGGGAGCGGCCGACTATCTCACCAAACCGCTGATTGGTGACGAGCTGGTGCTGTCCATCGAGCGGGCCCTGAACCAACGCCAAGTCATCGAAGAGAATACACAGCTCCGCAAGGAACTGGACAAACACCATGCCATGGGGAACATCGTCGGCCAAGATCCTCGGATGTTGCGGGTGTTTGAGATGGTCCACAGTGTCGCCGACACCAAGGCCACCATTTTGATTACGGGCGAAAGTGGCACGGGGAAGTCGATGATTGCCCGCACGATCCATCGTCAAAGTGCGCGCTCCGCCAAGCCATTTATTGAAGTGGCCTGCGGTGCGTTGCCCGAGAACCTCTTGGAAAGTGAGCTGTTCGGCCACGTGGCTGGGGCCTTCACGGGGGCTACCGGCAACAAGGTCGGTAAATTCATGCAGGCCGATGGAGGGACGATTTTTCTGGATGAAGTTGGCACGGCCAGTCCCGCCATGCAAGTTAAATTGTTGCGGGTGCTGCAAGAGCTCGAATTTGAACCCGTCGGCGGTGACAAGACCTGCAAAGTCGATGTCCGCATCATTCTGGCCACGAATGAGGACTTGGCCCAAGCGGTGGCTGATGGGCGTTTCCGGCAGGACCTGTACTATCGCGTGAATGTCATCAATGTCGAGTTGCCCGCTTTGCGTGAACGTGCCAGTGATATTCCCCTGCTGGCCCAGTCTTTCCTCAACGAACTACGCGAAGACACCAATCGCCCCGTGCAGGGATTCAGCGAAGAAGCCTTGGCGGCGCTGGAACTCTACCCTTGGCCAGGCAATATTCGTGAGCTGCAGAACGTGGTGGAGCGTTCCGTGTTGCTGGGCAAGAACGAGCTGGTCGCCCTCGCCGATCTTCCCCGAGATGTCACCGGTGGCCCGGCGATGAGCCTGCCACGCATCGGGAGCATGTCGCTGAAAGAAGCCCTCGAAGAGCCCGAGCGGCGGATTATTTTGGAAGTGCTGGAGTCCAACAACTGGAACCGCAATGCCACGGCCGATACCCTGGGCGTCAACCGGACCACGCTGTACAAGAAAATGAAAAAGCTGGGCTTGGAAGACGAAAAATACAGCCGGAATTAGGGGGGAGATCAATCGCCCCCAGCGTGTGCTCGATTTTGACAGGCGACCTCGTTTTCAGTTTGAGTTGTTTACGGATGCTCTACGTCGGGCTCCTGCAAGGCCTCCACATGCCGTAAGTCGTCACGTGCGAACGGCTTGGTCAGCAGCTTGTCCTGTTCCCGGACCAGGTACCGCAAACAACGACTGTCGGGATCCCACAGCAGATCTTGGATCACGCCCGTACAGGGAGTATTGCGGAGGCCTCGGGAGAGGACTTCGACCCAGTCCCCTATTTCAAATCCTTCTGGGGTTACCTCCTGCCACAGGGTCCGCAGTACACGCAGCCGCACCGCCCCGTAGTGCAACACGACATACGGGGGTTGCTCACCGGCACGACGAAACACCCGCCAGCTGGGAATCATTTTTCGGGCCTGGGCGACATCTTCCGGATGGAGCCACGCATCGCCATCCTCCGGCCACCAGGGATAATAGCCATATCTGGGTTGTTGTTGCATCAAGGGGGGCCTGTGGGGATGATCCCAGGGCGAGTCTTCACGATCGACTTTGGTTCCGATCAATTGACTTCGGAAAGAACGGCCGGAGGCCGTTCTTTCCGAAACTGCAGCCTATCATGAATCAGGCGAAGTTGCCAAAAAACGCTGCAACCGGGTGTTTTGACAAACTATACTTAAAGGCGAGCGGCAGGTAAGTTTTTACCTGCCGCGTGATCGAAAATCCCAGCGAAGCCAATTCATTGGGCTGTCGATGGGTAAGTTCTCATCTGCCCAACGCCTAAAGGCTCTCCCCACACCGCTTGGTGCGGATCAAGGGACTGCTGAAAGAACGGCCTGTGGCCATTTTTGAGAAACTGCAGATAAAAAAGCCTCCCTTGAGAAATCCGCTGTCCCAGCCGTGTGTCCCCCCGGGGAACGCCTGGGAGGTGTCCCCCGGCCCGTCGGAACCCGCCTGACAAAGTGTTATGAAGCTGCACGATTTCCTGGAACATCACGGCATGACGGCCAATCCGTTTGCCGACGAAGACGCGCAAACCGACCCCATTTTTCAGAGTCGGTGTCGCTCGAGCACCTTCCATCCCAGTTGGGACAAGGTGTATGGCGATCCGACCAACCCGGCAACGTCGATTGTGTTTGGGGAAAAGGGGGCCGGCAAAACGGCCCTGCGGCTGCAGATTGCCGCACAGCTGCGGGAGCACAACCAGCAGCATCCCAACGGCGGCGTGTGGGTGATCGAGTACGATGATTTCAATCCGTTTTTGGATCGTTTTGCCGATCGTCTCAGGGGCCGCAAACGGCGTGATCCGGCCAAGGTGCTCGCCGAGTGGAAGCTCTGGGACCACATGGATGCGATCCTCTCGCTAGGAGTCACCAGCTTGGTGGACCGCTTGCTGGGAGCCAGCCAACCCAGCGGTTCCGCCGCCAACGAGTTGCCTACCAATGTGGTAAAACGGCTGGACCGTTTTCAGAGGCGCGACCTGCTGCTGCTGGCTGCCTGCTATGACAACTCACTCACCGAGGCCTTCCAATCCCGCTGGTATCGACTGCGCCGCCAGCTGTGGTACCTGCCGTGGCAAAGTTGGGCGACGCGGGGCATTGGCGTGGCCGTGAAGGCGCTGGTGTTGACCTACGTGTTTTGGTGGCGGAAAGATTGGACCCTCCTGCTCAGCGTGTGGCCTTGGCTGATCATGGCCTTGGGGTGGGCCCCCTGGATGGCACAGGTCTGGCGGTGGTGGATGCAGGCCTTCCGTGTCAGCCGCAACCTCCGCTGCGTGAATCGCGACGTCAATCCGTTGCGCCAGATCTTCATGCAGTTTGCTGGCCGCGATATCAATAGCCAGGCCCTACCGCATAAGCAGCGTACCGATGACCGCTACGAGTTGCTCTACAAATTTCAAGGCGTGCTGCAAGCCTGTGGATTTCAGGGCATTGTGGTGCTGGTCGACCGGATAGACGAACCGCATCTGATCAATGGCTCGCTGGAGAACATGCGGGGTCTGGTGTGGTCGATGCTGGACAATAAGTTTCTCAAGCAGCCGGGCCTTGGTCTCAAATTATTGTTGCCGGTCGAACTGGCCGGATTTGTGCAGCATGAGCAGCGGGATTTTTATCAACGCGCGCGGCTCGATAAACAAAACATGATTCCTTCGCTGGAGTGGACGGGGGAGTCGCTGTACGACCTGGCCGACGCCCGGGTAGCCGCTTGCAGCGCAGCGGACGTCTCCGCCGGAATCCGCGATTTATTTGCCGCCGAGATCGAGGATGCCCAACTCATTGAGGCCTTTGCCGGTTTGCGTGTGCCCCGGCAATTGTTCAAATTCCTCTACCGCGTGCTGGTGGCCCACTGCCAATCGCACGTGGATAGTCACCCCACGTGGCAGGTCCAGGCAGACACCTTTGCAGCCCAGCTAGCACTCTTCCGGCGGGAACAGCAGGCCGTCGACCAGGGCCTGGCGCCAGGCTAGTAGGCGGCGGTGCCCCCCCTCCGTCGCGCTTGAGCCGATGGGCGATAGCCCCGGTGCTGGCACGTCGCACGGAACCGGGGCTATCGCCCACCGGCTCATTGGTGGGGAGGGCTGGTAACCGCTGTGCCTGAAATCACTGCCGCTGCTGGGGTGCACCTTTCGTACCGCACAAGATTGGGCTCGCCCAGCAGTGGATATTGGGTACCCGCTGCACACTGCTGGACAAGCCAGCAGTGGCACCCAATTGACACACCCAGTGGCCAAAATCGCATGTTTTTTGCGTGACAGCAGCCGTTCTCGTCCTGGACAGCCTGTTCCGGCACCCGGCCGCCAAAACCTGGCTTGAAGCGGGTTTTCGGACCAGGGAAATCTGCTATACTACGGGGCTTGCAAACAGGCCCGCACCGCGGCCGAGCAATCCAGGGGCCGCTGGCAGCCATGGGCCGCCGCTGCGGACGACTTACGATCAAATAAATACGGCTAGGGAAGAGACTGATGCCTAAGCAAAAAACCCACAAGGGCACCAAAAAACGCTTTCGCCTGACTGCCAGCGGCAAGGCCAAGCATCGCAGCGCCGGTACCAGCCACCTCGCGGGCCGCATGAGCCAAAAGCGGAAGCGGAATCTGAGGGGCACCACGTGCACCAACGACACCAACTCCAAAATGATTCAAAAAGCGCTAGCCAGCTAGGAGGCGCGAGTTTCGAGTTACGAGGCGCGAGTTATTGACTGCAGACCAACTCGCAACTCGCAACTCGCAACTCGCAACTCGCAACTCGCAACTCATAACTCGTAACTCAAACTGAGGTTGTTTCCGGTGAGAACCACCAAGGGAAGTGCACGGAATCGTGCCAAGAATCGGTTATTTAAAAAAACCAAGGGCTACGTCGGCGGACGCGGCACACTATTGCGCACGGCCAAAGAGACGCTGGTTCGTGCGGAGGCCTATGCCTTTCGTGATCGGCGGGTGCGTAAACGCGAGTTTCGCAAACTGTGGATTATCCGCATCAATGCGGCCGCTCGTGAGCGCGGCCTGCGTTACAGCGAGCTGATCAGCGGGCTGAAGCAGGCCAACGTAGAGCTGAACCGCAAGATGCTCTCCGAAATGGCCATTTATGATCCCGCTGCGTTTGACGTGGTTGTGGAGCAGGCACGCGCGGCCCTGGCTGCCTAAGTCCGATTTACTAGTGTGTCCGACGGCTGCATCTGCCGGACCGGATTTGCTTGATGGATGCCTCCCTGCCAGCGGGAGCAGCGTTTCTAGCTTCTTGGATTAGCACTTCACACTCGCCTAGGTATCTGTCTCGTGGCGCTTGCCGATTTTCTTGCCAATTTAGAACAGCTCGCCGAGCAAGCCGAGTCGGCCTTTTCCAGCGCGGGCTCCGCGGAGGCCTTAGAGCAGGCCCGGGTGGAGTTTTTGGGTGCCAAGGCGGGCCAGTTGCGGAAGGTGCAGCAGGGTTTGGGCCAGGTCGACAAGGCCGATAAGCCGGCCGCCGGCAAGCGTTTTAACGAGGTCAAGCGACTCGTGGAGGCGGCCTTTGCCGCGTCCCAGCAGCGGCTGGCCCACAGCCCCGTGGAATCGCAACCGGCCCTGGACGTGACGGTGCCGGGAGTGCCCTGGCGGATCGGGCATTTGCATCCGATCACCCAGACGATTCGCCGCATGCAAGACATCATGGGCCGATTGGGATTCACGGCCGTTGAGGGGCCGGAGATCGAAGACGATTGGCACAATTTTGAGGCCCTCAACATTCCTCTAGAACACCCGGCCCGTGATCCGCTGGAGAATTTTTATTTGGGCGTGGCCGGTGCCACCAGTGCCTCCCCGCTGCTCTTGCGCTCACAAACGAGTACCGTGCAGATCCGTGTGATGGAGGACTGTGTCGCCAGCACCGCCCCCGGCGAAGATCCACCCCCGGTCCGCGTCATCTCGCTGGGCCGTGTCTATCGGCCTGATACGGCCGACGCCACGCACTATCCCATGTTCCATCAAATTGAAGGGCTGCTGGTGGATCGGGGGGTGACCATGGCCCATCTCAAGAGCGTGTTGCGACTATTTTGCCAAAGTTATTTTGCCGCCACCGGGGAAGGGCAGGGCGAGCAGGTCCACGTGCGTTTTCGTCCTTCGTTTTTTCCTTTCACCGAGCCCAGTGTCGAAGTCGATATGAACTGGACCAATGCCGCGGGCCAGAGCAGCTGGATGGAAATGGGCGGGGCCGGCATGGTGGATCCCGCGGTGCTCAGGGCCGTAGGCTACGATCCGGAGCAGGTCACCGGTTTTGCTTTTGGTCTTGGCGTCGAACGCATCTGCATGCGGCAGCACGGAATCACGGACATCCGAGCCCTCTACCAAAACGACGTCCGCTTCCTAGAGCAATTTTGATTGGACCCCCTAGCCCCTAGCCCCTAAAAAATGATCGTTTCCTGGAATTGGTTGCAAGAGTATGTCGAGTTGGGGATGTCGGTCGCGGAGCTGACCGATCGGCTGACGTTGACTGGGCTGAATCTGGAAGGGGTCGCGCACGTCGGCGACGATGTGGCGATCGATTTGGAGGTGACCAGCAATCGGCCCGATTGCTTGGGGCATTTAGGTGTCGCGCGAGAAATTGCCGTGCTCTGGCAGCAACCGCTGCGCGAACCGACTGCCACGCCGGCCACCGCGGGTCCGGCGGTGACCGAACTGGCGGGTGTCGAGGTGCAGTGTCCCGCGCTCTGCCCACACTATACGGCTCGCGTGCTTCGCGGCATCAAGGTGGGGCCCAGTCCTGCCTGGTTGGCGGATCGGTTGCGCACCCTGGGCATCGCGGTGATCAATAATGTCGTGGATATCTCCAACTACGTCATGCTGGAATGCGGACAGCCCCTGCATGCCTTTGACTACCAGAAATTGGCAGGACACAAAATAGTTGTCCGGCAGTCGCGGGACGGCGAAAAATTCTTGGCCATCAACCATCAAGAGTATGAGTTGCCTGCCGGCACGTGTGTGATTGCCGATACAGAGCAGGCCGTGGCCTTGGGGGGCGTGATGGGCGGAGCGCACACCGAAGTCTCCCCGGACACAACCGATGTCCTGATGGAGGCCGCTAGCTTTGCCCCGCTGGCGGTGCGGAATACTGCCCGGCAGTTGCAACTCCATAGTGATTCTTCTTATCGGTTTGAGCGGGGCATGGACCCGGAGCGCATCGAGTGGGCCAGCCGCCGCTGCTGCGCGCTGATTTTGGAGCTGGCGGGTGGCAAATTGGCACCTGGGGTGATCCGGTGTGCCTCGCCGACTGTCCCCCGCCCGACTGTCCGGCTGCGGTTGAGCCAGCTGCCGCGAATCTTGGGGATCGAGGTACCGCCCCAGCGGGTCCACAAGATTCTGACGGATTTAGGTTGCCGCGGGGATTTGTCGTCAGCGGCGCAGCCTGATGCGCCTTGCCTGCATCTGATTCCTCCCAGTTGGCGGGCGGATCTGACGCGGGAGATTGATTTGATCGAAGAAGTTGCCCGCATCCATGGTTATGAGCAAATCCCGGAGGATGCCAGCGTCAAGATGGTGGCTTCGCAGCCAAGTCGAGAAGATCGTGTGGTGGAGCAGGTGCAGGCGGTGTTGGTGGCGGCTGGGTTTGATGAAGCCATGACCCTCAGCGCCGTCGAGCAGGACTGGGTGCAAAAGTTCCAGCCCTGGACCCAGGCCCCACCCCTGACCGTGAGCACCCCACTCCTGCGCAGAGCCAACTGCCTCCGGCAGACGCTAGTGCTCAGTTTGCTGGAAGCGCGGCGGAACAATGAAAAATTGTTGAATCGCACGATCGAGCTGTTTGAAATTGCCTCGATCTACTTGCCTGCGTCAGGATCGGAGCAGGAGGGGAAAGGCAGCCAGCACAACGCCAGCGAAGCGGGTTTGCCGGACCAGCGGCGGATGCTGACGTTGAGCTCCGGGCGTAGTTTTGCGGATGTGAAAGGCGTCTTGGAAACCTTGGTGCGCACTCTGGCACCCGCCGCGACTTGGACTGCCGTGGCCTGGGAGGATCGCTTTTTGGCCGCGGGACGGGCCTGCCAATTTAAACTGGGAGAGCGGGTCTGGGGGGTGTTGGGTGAAGTCAGTCCTTGGGGCCTCGATTCCCTCGGCCTCCGCGGGGCAGCCACCGTGGCGGAGTTGGATTTGGCCGCACTGACCGCCTTAGCAGTCGACGTGCGTCAGGCCCAGGTCATGTCTGTGTTTCCCCCCATGCGACGGGATCTGAATATTGTGGTGGACCAGCAGGTGTCTTGGGTCGAAGTCGAGCGAGTTGTGCGGCAGGCCGGCGATTCCCTGCTGGAGTCCATTCAATTTCAAGACGACGCGTATCGCGATGCAGACCAATTGGGGGCAGGCAAAAAGAGTCTTTTGTTTAGCTTGCAGTTGCGTTCCCAGACCAGCACGCTCACCAACGAGCAAGCCGACGCCTGCCGCGACAGCATGGTGGCTGCTTTGGAGAGAGAAGTCGGCGGTCAATTGCGATCCTGACCGGTATCTTCAGTACAGGCATCAAAATGCGAACATTTCTTTGACCCGCGTGGCCTGGCAACCTATATATCTCTGGGCCTCGTGCTTTGAGCTGTACTAAAAAGACTGCCGAAAGGCTGCGCACCATGCGTGCCGAAGTGGACAAATCATTGGCCGGTCACCGTCGTCGCGTCGGTGATATCGAAGCGGATCTCAAGCTGAGGCTGCGGCAGATTGCTGCGGAATTGGCCAAAGAGCAGTCCCAGAATGCGGACGTGGATGTGCGGCAGGAGCTGGAGGACTTGCAGTGTCGTTACGACATGGCAGTTGATGACGTACACCAGCTCAAGCAAGAAAACCAGCAACTTCAGGAGCAGCTCGCTGCCGGATCCCAGGACGCGACAACTCCGCCGATTATGGGTGACGACTGGCAAGCTCAGAAATCCCGTTTGCTGGCCGAGCTTGACGCCGAAGAGCAGGGCTCCATGGATACTGAGCGACGGCGGGAGGTGGCTGCCATCGAGGCCACGATCGCGCAGACCGATCAGCTGATCGCGCAAAAAGATCAAGAGATTGCCAATTTGCAGGCGGCGTTGGCACGGGAACCGGAATCGCAACCACAATCGGAACCAGCAGCGCTGACGGAGGCCTTAAAGAAAGAGATTCGCGAAGAGATTTTTGCCGAGGACCAGTTGATTCAGCAAGAACGGGAACGACTGGAAGCAATGCAACAGGAGTGGCAAGAAAAGTTGCGTGAGGCCGAACTGGAGATTTCCATGGAACGGGCCAAATTGGCTCGTGAGCATTTGGCCTTGCAAGAAAAACTGAGCAGGCAGAGTGCCGCGCAGGCGGACGTCGAAGAGGGCAAACCACGACGGCGGTGGCTATCCGCCCTGGGCCTCGGCGAAGACGAAGAAGAAGGGTAGGGCGGCAGGGACCACGCGAGCCGCCCGCGCATCCACGTCATCCGCACACTCCCGTCATCCGCACACTCCCGTCATCCGCACACTCCCGTCATTCGCACACTCCCGTCATCCGCACACTCCCGTCATTCCCGCGCAGGCGGGAATCCAGACAAAAAAGTCCCTGTGGTGAGGACCACGGCAGCGGCTCCCGTCATTCCCGCGCAGGCGGGAATCCAGACCTCTCAATCCTACTTAGTCGGCGAAGTCGTACGGGCTGATCCATAAATTCTGCTTGGGGTGCCACTGCTGGCCAGTGCATCGAAACCCATCGCGGAGAGATCGCTTCAGATCAATTGCGAGAGCAACGTTTTGGCGGGCACGACCCGTGGGCCGCGTGGTTTCGCGAAGCAATCGACGTTAACATAATCCGCACCTGGTCGGCATAGCTGTCGAAGAAGCCTTTGAGGAATTGTTTCCAACGGGTGTGCTTGTGCAACTCATCGAACAACGCCACTGGCAATTGCGCGCGTAGTTGGTCCAGCCTCAGATGGTTCGCCACGCGGCTGGGACCGCTGACAATCAACGCGCGGTCATCTATGTTGTCCCAGTTCGTATAGCTGTCTGCGTGGTTGCGACAGGTGGTCGTCTTGCCAACTTGACGTGGGCCACTCACCAACGCCATCTGGCGATGATTTGCCAGATGTTCTGCCAGGATGCTGTCGTAGATTCTGGGCACCGCGCTCATGCTGACCATTATCGATAGTATCGTAAAATGGTCAAGACCATTTTACGATCTGGTCGAAATTGGCCAGAGAGCATGAAACACCCAGTCGTAGTCGTAGGCTGCGGCCCTACCTCATGTGGTCCTTTGCCATAATAGGTGATCCGGAGGAGACAGCACTGCGGCAAACGAGGCCCCCTCTGTCGAGCCTGAGCCGGTGGGCGATAGCCCCGGTTCT
>CAMYJY010000043.1 GCA_947258835.1 uncultured Pirellulales bacterium | reverse complement strand
CTTAAAGTGAAAATAGGTACGCTTGGTACTGGCCAGTTTGGGCCGGAAAAGCCCACTCCATCCGCCTCTCAACTAGGTTTCTTGGTGAGCCGCCGCGGTGCGGGAAGGGGGGCTGTTTTCTCGGGCTTTACCGGCTTCATGGAGGCCTCGTTTTCAGTTTGAGCGTTTCACGGAACCGGGGCTATCGCCCATCGGCTAGGGCTCGACGGTCGCCCACAGATGTTCGGCAGCATTGACAAGGTGGGCTGCGCCCCAGCCTACGATTTTTTCGGACGTGACAGCCGGTAGGGATCCACAATGAATCGATGGGGATTGGCGCTTTCTGGGGGTGGATTTCGGGCCACGCTGTACCATTTGGGGGTGATCCGCTGTTTGCGGGATGCGGGCGTGTTGCCAAAAATCACGCATCTGACGACGGTTTCCGGCGGCAGCATTTTAGGGGCCCACTTGGTCCTGAATTGGGATCGTTACTGCGGCACGCCCGCGCAGTTCCAGGAGGCGGCCGACGAGATTATTCGTTTCGCGCAATTGGATGTCCGCAACCGCATCGTGCGGCGGTTTCCCTGGTTGGCCTTGGCCAACAAGGCCCGCTCCATGTTGTTGTTGGGTTCCCGCCGGCAATGGACCCGGGCCGGAATGCTCGAGCACTACTACGAGCGCTTTCTGTATGGGGACACGCCCCTGGCGCAGCTGCCCACGGTGCCCCGCTTGCACATTCTGGCAACCAATCTGAGTGAGGGGTGTCTGTGTTCTTTCAATCAGCAGGGGCTGCTGATGCAGCGGCGGGTGGCTGGGCGTCGCGACAGCTTTCGGCGGGTGTCCGCCGGGCTGGCCACGGTCCCTATGGCCGTGGCGGTATCATCCTGTTTTCCCGGTTTTTTTCCGCCGCTGGAGCTGACGGGTTGGGATATTGGTGAGGACGTGGCCGAATTTAGCCGGCAGGCCTTCACGGACGGGGGAGTTTACGACAATCTTGGTTTAAGGATGTTTCGTCACCTAGAGCAGGCTGGCATGCAACACGCGGCGCCCCTGTGCCGAGACGACTTCCTCGCCTTGGAAGACACGTTGTCGGCGCTGCAAGCGGCGGAGGAATTGCCCGAGGATTCCCCCTTGGGCCGCTTGCGGAAATTGCTCAACCTGTATATTTCCCCGTCGGACGCCGCGGGGGAACGGTTCGCGACTGCCATGATCCGAGGGTTGTGGGAAGTGATCCGTTCCGAGAAGCTCTACCGGGATCCCGTGCTAGGCCAGGTCGAGCTGGAGGAAACTGCCGCGCAGTCCATGCGGAGCTATGTGCAGGCTGCTGGCCGTGATCCCGACATGGGCGATCGGTTGTGGCTGAACCGGATGCTGGTCGAGGCGGCCCTCCGGCAAGTGGTAGGCCGGCCCTGCCTGCGGACGAGCCGCCACGACTTTGCCGGTATCTTGGTCAGTGACGCGGGCGGAAAATTCAAGGTCAGCCGCAACGCGCGCGGAGGAGGTTTGGTCCGCACCGCGCTGCGCTCCTCGGACATCCTGATGGACCGTGTGTGGCAATTGGAATCGGAGGTGTTTGCCCACACCCCTGGCGTGGTGTTCATTCCGATTTTTGACGTGGTCGATCCAGCCGGAGACCCGCAGGTCTTGGCTCCCGAGGTGCAGCGGCGGGTGGCCAGAATTCGTACCGATTTGGACTATTTTTCGGACCTCGAGGTCTCCACGCTGGTCCAGCACGGCTATGGCGTGGCCCGGCAGATTTGCCGGGACCACACCGGCTTGCTCGACGCGGAGGTGCCCTCATGCCCGCCGTGGGATCCCTTGGCCAGCACGGCGGCGGACGCTCCCCGTGAGCCGCAGTCAAGCTGGCTGCAGGATGCCCGCCGGCTGCGAGATTCGTCCAAGCGGAAGATCCTGAGCACCCTGTTTAGTTGGCGGGATTGGCCCTCGTATGTCTGGCTACTGCTGCTCGCCTGCGTGACCTGTGGCAGCATATCTTTTGTGCTCCAGCGCAGCGAGCGGCTCCGACAACAGGAAACGATCCTCTCGGCAGTGGCCCAGTTGAACCCGAACTATCAAAAAATTGTGGAGCTGCTGCAACGCCAGCCAGTCCTTGACTTCAAGCCTCTGGAATATGAGCAGGTCGCCACGCTGGAGAAACCCGACTTGTCTGGTTTTGAAGTCTGTTCGGATTCCAGGGTGTTTGATTTGCGGGGGTGGAGCGATCCTGTTGCCGGCACGCCAGCGGTTGGCTACAGCCGCACGCGTGTGCGTCGCCTGCCGGGGCAAGGCAGCAATGTTGAGGTCCGGCTGCAGCGGGACCTGGCCCTGAAGGAATATCTGCTGGCCTGCACATCGGCCAGGCTGGATCCTCGCCTCTACCGCCAGGAACTGGGAGGAGGCCTGTATCGGTGGGAGTTGCGGCTCGACTACAGCCATGTGCCGCTGAACAGCTATGCCGACATCGATTTGCAAGTGATTTTGCCGACGGAGATGGCGCGGGCCTTCACCGACGAGGGTTGCTTTAATTTTGCCGTCGGCACCAAGACGGGCCTGTTGCAGGTGTGGCTGCTGATGCCTGTGGGACGTGAGTACGACCTGTTTGAAGTCAGTAGCCATCCCATCGGCCACCCCGAATTGTCCGAAGTGGTGGTCCCGGCGGCCATGGTCCGCGTGGCTTTGGACTCCGTGGCTACGTTCCGTCTGATCAATCCGGAACCGCAGCGTCGGTACGAATGCCGCTGGACGTGGGGTCAGCCAGTCGAAGTGCCGTGAAACGGGGCGGCGGGTCGCCAAGCACCGCGCGCGATCGCTGGGAGGGCGTGGGCTGCACCGGGGCGGTTTCATTTGAGGAGCGTTTGGGCCATGCAGGCGCACACCCGCATCATGCGGGACGGTCTCCCCAGCGCGGATGGATTCGTTACGTGTTCACGGCGAATTGAACCTGATCGTTTCCTACAATCGCTACGACATGCACCAAAAGATCACGTGCGTTTCTGGAAACGCTGCGGCTCACTTGTGCCAGTCTGTTTGTGGCACACTGTTTAGGTGACGGGGGCGGCAAGTTGCGGCCGACCTGGAGCAAAACCATGCCTGCGGGGCCCCTGTGCTTGCCACGCACCAGCGGAGTTGAAAGACCATGTCCATCTTAGCGCGTATCATAATTTTGCTGCCGATGCTAGGGGCAGTCATGGTGTACGTTGCGGTGGAGGAAAAAAACGCGGCTGGCAAAATGGGCACCGAACCCGAAGTCGTGAGCTGCGCCCAGTTGGAGTATCGCGGCCCCTCCGAGAATCACCACATCACGCTGACCCGATTCAGACCTTGTAGCAGGGGCTACCGTCACGTGGAACTGGGGTCGGGTCCGGATTGGCAATTTGCCCACATTCCCGTGTTTTCCCCTCGTGCGGGCGGAGAGCCGAATTCTCGGGAGTTGCGGGTGATCCTCAGAGTGATGGCCAGGAACGAGGAGCAGTTGTATCAGGTACTGGCTCAACGGCAGCTGACTGGTCACATCATGGCTGCACGCTTTCCTCGGCAGAGGTCACGAGAGATGTTAAGCGAGTTGTACCCCCGGTTGGATTACGAGAAGTGTTACGTGATTTCCGTGGGCGGCGATCTTCCCAGCTTGCAAAACGCGTTATTTACCCAACGGGTAGGGATTGGCCTGATCGCTGCGGGTGCGGCCAGCGCCATTCTCCTGGTGTGGCGCAAGGTTCGCGCATCACGCCGCCAGCGGCAGGAACGAGACCGCGCAGCCGCCTTGGATCCAGCAGCAGCCGATTCTTATGGTGACGAATTTTATCCCGGTGAGCTGTCTGCCACCGATCCTGCGTGGGGGCCGTCCCGTGTGCGGTCGTCACGCGTCACGTTGCTGCTCAATATGTGTATCGGGTTATTCCTGACCTCCGGTGCGGCGGCTTATTTTCTGCATCTCATTGACGAGGTTGCCATGGTACTGGTGTTGGCCATGGGTGGGCTCGTCAAGCTCTCACTCCGCTACGTTATGACTGCAGCTTCTGAGATAGCGGCCGGAGGCCGCCATCTCAGAAAGGAAAAAAGGAGCGTTTAGCGGCCAATTTATGAGATCGTGGGGCCGCTTGATTATTTTTTTGGGCAGGGACCACGGGAGGGGAAGCGCCAATAATTCAGTTGGCTTGACCAGAAACAGTACACCCGGCTGGATTCGAACCAGCAACCACCGGTTTCGTAGACCGGTACTCTATCCAGTTGAGCTACGGGTGCAAAAAATATTATTTCATCCAACCTCGGCAGTTGTTGGAGGTCACTATCATGCCTGAATTGGGCTGTGCTGGCAAGAGACACTATTTCTTGGGGGTTCTTGGGGGGCCGGTAGAGCGCGGGGGCGGCATTTTGCTACGGGGTCTGGCTCATTTTTTCGGCGCGATCGACTGTCCTTCCACCACCAGCGCAACCGCCGAAAAAATGTGCCTGACCCCCTCGGCCCGCTGGCGCGATCGACTGTCCTTCCAACACCAGCGCAACCGCCGAAAAAATGTGCCTGACCCCCTCGGCCCCTCTACCAGTGTTACTCGATTTCTAGTAATTCTTCGACTTCCCCCGCAGCGGGCAAGAAACGGGCCACCAGGCACTCCAGCGAGACGTTTTGCCCCAGCAAACTGCGGTTGGCCCGCTCGGCCAGGGAGCGATACAGCAGCCACTGCTGTTTGCCGCATTGGGCGCGGTAGCCGACGGCCACGTCGGGTGGCTGAATCTCCAGCGATTGGGCGACCGTCAATTGGCGCCAAGTGCAGGGTTTGTCGCTGCGAGACTTTTTCAGGTCCACGAGCAGCGGGCAGGCCACATTGGTGCCGGTCATTTCTTGTTCCAGCTGCAAGTGTTGTTGCGTGGTGAGCAGTTGTCCCACCCGCGGATCGGCCCGCCACTCGGGCAAGGCCAGCGGCAAGACGCGGGCTACCGGCTTGGTCGTCCACAGCAGACCTTCGCGGGTTTCTTGCTCGGGCTGAAAACTAACTTCCTCGTCCAGCGGCAGTCGGTAGCGATGGCAAATCTGACCCGTTGGGGCCCGCATGACGTTATCTGCCAGCAGCAGAAATTGATCTTGGCGGGCCAATAAAATTTGTCGCTCCAGGCGGGCACCTTGCGAGAGATCGATAGACAGCTCGAGGTAATCGACATCATCATCGCTGAACCAGCAGATTTCCTCCCAGCTGTCAGCGGGTTCGAGGCGTTGGCCATCGAGGGTTGTCTCCCAACTCCAGGTGCCGGCCAGCAACCGCTGGGTTCCTGCCCAGGCCTCCAGCCTCAAATCGGGGGTGCTGTAGTCGATGGCCACCGTATGCCCGGACCGTTGCCAACGGCTCCGTAGGTAAGCTACTCCGGACCATTCGCAATTTTCCGAGGTCTCGGGAACCCGTGCGACTTGTTTGGCGGGCAGGCCGCGGGTGATTTTTTTCTTGAAGAGTGTCCGGGCGGTGGAGATATTCGTGGTGTCCTGGCACAATCGCAACAGCTGGGCTAGGAAATCGGCGGACCAAGGGGCATCGTGCGGGTGTCCTAGCAGGGCAGTTCCGCGGGGGGAACTCAGGGCCAGGGCGTGTGTGGCCAACTGACGGAATTGCTCCTCCGCGGGACGATTCCAGACGCCTTTTTTTGCCCCCTGTTGGTACCAGTCGGCTCCTAGGGTTCGGCAACGCGTCCACGCGGCCAGTAGCGGGCGCAGGTAGGGGAGGTACCTGCCGGGCAAGAGACCCTGACCATTGAGCAGTTCCCGAAAGCCCTCGTTGAGCGATTCGTAGGCTGCTGTACGCAGTTTGTAGATTGGACGGATTGCGGGAAATAAATACGCCAGCGTCAGCGGCAGTTCACCGGCGAAAAGCTGCTGGGCCACACCTTGTTCGGGCGGCAATTCGACGTCGCAGCGCCAATTGCTGGCCGTATGGGTGATCTGCCACAACGCATCGAGCAGCTCCCACCAAAATTTCTGGCCCATGCTTGGTGCCAAGTTGGGGAGGGCATGGGCCACCGCCAAGCATTCCCAGCCAAAATCTAGGGTGGGTGTGCGGTTTGGCGCTGCGGACAGGCTTCGTGCCAGTTTCAGCCAGGCAATCAGCTCGGGCTCGATTTCCGTTGCCCGCGTTGCCGACCAGCCCTGTTTCCCGCGGCCCACTTTTTCGAGCCGTGTCAGAAATTGCTCGCTGCGTGGTGCCAAGGCGTCTGGGGTCAGCCCCCACCTGAGGGGTGAATTTTTTGCGCTCCATAATTTGTTGAGCGCTGCCGGGCGGTGTGCCAAATGCCGTGACAAAACCGACCAGTCATCTTTGCCGGTTGCGGTTGGCAGGGACTTGTCACGCCAAAAACGGGGCTGATCGATCTGCTCGAAAAGTCCTGGGGGCGGTTGATCTTGCGATCGATCTGGGGCCTTGGCTAGGTGAGGGGCAGGGGGGTCGAGGGTGGTTGACATGGCGGTCCTGGAAACCGAGGGAAAATTTCAGGGCGTGTTGGATCCGCGCGGAGCGGCGTCAGCCGCCGGGTGCCGCCAAATTTGGACCTACTGAACCATTCATTTTAGAGAGTCTGCTCGCGATATCCACGGGGGTAGCCGTTGGATTTTATTGATGTCTGCGCGGCCAATGAACCTACCGCTAGCATTTTGCTTGCCAAATACGGGCTTCCGTTGGGCGCTCTGGGCTCATTGGCAGCGCACAGGGCAATAGAGGCATTTCCAGAGCGGGGCGGAATAACCGTTTGCGGGTAGATTGGCCCGACTGTCAGGGTGTAGGATGCAGCGGGTCGTTCCTGGGCGGCCGCTATGTGGCCGCTATTTGACGCCGGGTGCGGCCTGAAGGCCAGTTTGATCCCTGAGGAGAGAGTCTATGTTAAGAGCCTATGCCGATACTGCGGGGGAGGTGTCCAGCGGCCGGGAAAGGTGGCAGACGGTTGGGGGACGTTCCGTAAGAGTTCTGTGGCTAGTTGCTGGGTTGTTGCTGGCGATCCCGCAGACCCGGGCTGAGCCCACGGACGCCGCTGCGCCAGCCATCCCCCCGCAGGTGGAGGGCAGTGCGGCGGGTGCCACCGATCCTGCTGGCAGTGACCTGGTGGCCACCAAACCGCCCCAGTTGCCCCCGCCCCCCGGGGCTCAGGCCATGCCCACCCCGCATCGGGTGTGGATCGATAAAGAGCAGGGCCGGGTGTTGGTGGACGGATATATTTCACTCCGCGCGGGCATGTTGGAGATGTTTGCCTGTCCACGGGGCACGAAGGAACACGAGTCGATTGTGGCCGTGCAGTCGAGTGCCCAGGTGGTGCATACGGCCTTGTTGGCGGTGGGGGCCGTAGCCGGTCGCCCGGTCCAATGGCATCCTACCTTTGCACCGCCCACGGGCACGGAGATTTCTATCGAGGTTCGCTGGCAGGATTCCCAAGGGCAGTGGCAGCAAATCACAGCCCAGCAATGGGTGCGAGACATTCAGACGGGCCAACCCATGCAGCATCCGTGGGTTTTTGCCGGCAGTGGTTTTTGGAAAGATGCGGGTACGGGCCAGGAATATTACATGGCAGAGGCCGGGGACTTTATTTGTGTCTCCAATTTTTCCACCGCCACGCTTGATATCCCTGCCGAGAGCAGCCAGGTGAATGACGGCTTACTGTTTGAGGCCCATACCGAGAGGATCCCACCGCTGGGAACCCCTGTGCGTTTGGTGTTAAAACCTCATGTTGAGTAAAAGACATCCTGATGGCAAACAGTGAACTGACAGGCTGCTGGGCTGTAGTTACCGGAAGCTCCAGTGGTATTGGCAAGGCGATCGCGCAAGCCCTGGCCAATCGTGGCGCCCAGGTGATCGTGCATGGTTTTCGGCAGCCCACGGTTGTGCAGGAGTTGGCCCGAGAGCTCTGCGGCGCGAGGCAAGATGCGCGGGCCTTACACGGTGATCTATCCTCTGCAGCCGTGCGGGCGAAAATCGTGGAGCAGGCCTGGGAGATTGCCCCCCTGGACATCTGGATCAACAATGCCGGGGCCGATGTGTTGACCGGGGGCGCGGCAGATGCATCCTTTGCTGCAAAACTGCGGCAATTGTGGGAAGTGGATGTGCAGGCCACCATCGAGCTGTCCCGTGCGGTGGGGGCTCGGATGCGAGACCGTGGGCGCGGCGTAATTTTAAACATGGGCTGGGATCAAGCCCTCACTGGCATGGCGGGGGACAGTGGGGAGATGTTTGCCGCCACGAAGGGGGCCATCATGGCCTTTTCGCAAAGTCTGGCCAAGTCACTAGCGCCGCAGGTGCGGGTGAACTGTTTGGCACCCGGCTGGATCAAAACCGCCTGGGGTGCCCAGGCGTCGGACATCTGGCAACAACGGGCTGTGGAGCATTCCCTGCTCGGTCGCTGGGGCACCCCCACCGACGTGGCGGAGGCGGCCTGTTATTTGGTATCCCCTCGCGCGGCATTTATCACGGGCCAAATTTTCAACATCAACGGCGGCCACTAAAAAAGGTGTCAGGAACCTTTTTTGGGTCTTCCCCTGGGACGAACCGTGCTTTCCAGGCCAAGTTTCTTGACCATGTGCTGGCTCCACGTTCCACTTCCATAAGGATTCCCGCGTGTTAAACTACGTTGCAAGGCCTTTAATTCCCGCTCCGAAAGTGGCTCATTGACGTGTTTTAGCCATTCTGGACTACGTCGTACTGGCCAGGGTGATAGCAAGCGTTTTTGCTCGACATCCCCGCAACACCAACGCCATAAACTGCCCCAACGCCAAGCTTCTGCGCGCCCTACCAAGTTGGCCTGCAATGCATTACGTTCGACGTAGCGGCAGACCGTCAGAAAATGCTGATCATCTTGCACCGGGAAAGACTTAAAACGTCCCTGATAAACATGACCACTTCCCGTGGACTGTCGATGGGCGTGCCAGCGTTGGGTGTGTGTGAGGGTGAGCCATCCGGTAAATCGCGAGAGATCTCCATCTTCACGAGGCCAGAGCACCAGGTGCCAGTGGTTGGGCAACACGCAATAGGCCAACAGCCGCATCGAAACCCGCTCGACCGCTTCCTCCAATACCTGCTCGAACGCGGCGTAGTCCGCATCTTTTTCAAAGATCCGCAGCCGAGCATTGGCTCGGTTCAACACATGATAGACATAACCGCCTTGAGCGGCGCGTGTAGAGCGACCCATACTTACAGATTAGTAAAATACTGCCCAAATGTCAATAAAAAGGTTCCTGACACCTTTTAGGGAGATGAGCGAACATATTCATTTTGTGACTGGGCGGCTGGCCGAGCATGCTTTGCGGCGGTTGTTGCCCTCGTTGGCGGCCGATGTGGGGTTTTCCTACTCGGTCGATGTGCTGCCCATCACCGTGGCCGCGCTGATGCGTCCCGATTGGATTGCCAAACATATTCGTGTCCCGGAGGGAACTTCACGCGTGCTCTTGCCCGGTTACTGTACGGGCGATCTGGCGATGCTCCAGCAGACCGTTGCCCAGCCGGTGGAAATCGGGCCGCGGGAACTCAACCAACTCCCGGCTTATTTTTCTCGGCTACCCCGCCATCACGATTACGGGCAATTTGATATCGAGATCTTGGCCGAAATTAATCACTGCCCCCAATTGACGCTGGCTGAAATTCTCTCGCAGGCGCAGGCCCTGGCGGCCGCTGGCGCGGATTGGATCGATATCGGTTGCCAGCCCGGCAGGACCTGGACGGAAGTGGGGGAGGTGGTTCGTGCAGTCCGCGATCGTGGCCTCCGCGTGTCCATCGATAGCTACAACACCCGCGAGATCGAGATCGCTGTTCAGGCCGGGGCCGAATTGGTGCTCAGCGTCAATAGCTCCAATCGGGAGGCCGCCCTGGATTGGGGCGTCGAAGTGGTGGCAGTCCCAGACGATCCGGCCTTGCTTTCCAGTTTGGAAGAGACTGTCGAACACTTGGCCCAGGCCCGCGTACCCCTGAGAATCGATCCCATTTTGGAGCCGATTGCATTTGGCTTCGCGCGCAGCCTAGAACGCTACCTGGAAATCCGTCGCCGTTATCCCGACTCGGAAATGATGATGGGCCTGGGCAATCTTACCGAACTGACCGATGTCGACTCGGCCGGCATCAACACCCTCCTCATGGGCCTCTGTCAGGAGCTGGGCATTCGTAGTGTGCTGACCACCCAAGTGATTAACTGGGCCCGCAGCAGCGTGCAAGAATGCGATCGGGCCCGCCGCCTGATGCACTACGCCGTGGAGCACAAGGTACTCCCCAAACACCTGGAAACCGGCTTGCTGATGCTCCGCGATGCCCAGGTCACGGCCCCACCGCGAGCGGAACTCACCGAGCTCGCCAGTTCCCTCCGCGATAACAACTACCGTATTTTTGCTGCGGAAGGCGAAGTGCATCTGGTTGGGAAACAGCTCCATGTGCACGCTGCCGATCCCTTTGAGGTCATGGAACAGCTCCATGATCTCTCCCCCCATCTGGATGCCAGCCACGCCTTTTATCTCGGCTATGAGATGTGCAAGGCACACACCGCGCTCGTCCTAGGCAAGGACTATCAACAAGACGAACCCCTCGATTGGGGCCTGGCCACGCGGGCCGAAACGCGGCACTATCTAAAACGCAGACGCCCACCGCAGAGTCCTGGGGGGCGTGATGCCTAATCCAGACGTACCCGACCT
>CAMYJY010000042.1 GCA_947258835.1 uncultured Pirellulales bacterium | reverse complement strand
TCCGCTCCGAACGATTTGGCAATCTGCACGGCGAAGGTACCCACTCCTCCCGAGGCACCAACGATCAAGATCTCCTGTCCTTGCTCGATTTGTTCTCGATCGCGAAGACCCTGGAGAGCTGTGAGTGCCGCGACAGGTACGGCCGCGGCCTGCTCAAATGTGAGATTGGCCGGTTTACGCAATAGTCGGTCCTCGCGACCACACACATACTCGGCGAAGACGCCCTTGCACAAGCCGAATACCTCATCACCTGGTTGAAATTGCGTGACGTTCTTGCCAACCGCCTCGACATGCCCTGCTACATCAACTCCGAGAACGCTGTTCTTTGGTTTGTGCAGGCCATTGCCCTGGGGGCCCAGGATCACCTGGTGGTCGATGCGTTTTCACCCGCCGATCTGGTGCGTCGTATTTTCTTCGCGATAGAAAGAAAAAAATGGGAGACCCGCCGGATTGATCTGTGGGCAGCCCAGCCCCACTGGCTCACGCAACACACGGACTTGGTCGCTACCGAGTCGGCGGCAATCCACCCCGCCGAAATCGATCGTGACCACCGGCAGCCCGATGTGGCAGCCGCGGGAACTTCCGGGCAGGCCAAGCAGGTGCTCCTCGTGGAAGACGATCATGCCTTTTTGAACCTGGTCCGAGACGAGCTGGAACACGACCACCAAGGTGGCTTCGACATCACGCATGTCGATTGTTTGGCCGCTGCGGTGGATTGGTTGGAGCAACATCGCTGTGACTGCATCTTGCTAGACATCTCCCTTCCAGACAGTGATTGGTACAACACGTTAGCGAAGGTGCGACCGCGCGCCGGGACCGCGCCGGTGATTGCCCTCACTTGGCACGATAATATACTCGAAGCCATCGAGGGCATTCGGCAGGGGGCGCAGGACTATCTGGTGAAGTCCCAACTGTCCAACCGCGTCTTGTCGCAGGCGGTGCACATGGGATTGGCGCGGAGAGATCGCCTGCTGGATCTGTTAAAGCCACAGCCAGCAGATGATGATGCCGGTGGCCCGCGCATCGACTACACGGAAAAGCGTCAGCACGCGCGGTATTGCCTGACCAAGCCGCTGTATACGATTCCGATTCTACCCGGTGGTGCTCCTGACCTGGACCACCGTTCGGAGGGGACGTCGCTGGATCTGAGCGCAGGCGGAATTGGTTTTGAGATTGGGGAAAAATTTCAGTTGCCCACCAAAAAATTTGTCATCGGAGTGGAGAGTGATGATGGCAAGATCCATTTTACGACGGTGGAAATCCGCCGCGCAACTCCTACCGCCAGAGGCATGGAATTGGGGGCTCGTTTCGAGGAGGATGCAGACAGCCTGTTTTGCGAGGAAAATCTGCTTCCCCAATTAAATACGGAATCCGGTGGTTTTCGCACCCCGTTGTCTGATGAGATCATGGCCCAATGGGCCCAGCTCGGTGTGTTGCAGCCGACGTTGGTGGATCGGATCTATGCCTGCCCCCAATGCCAGGGATTGCCCACGTTTCGCACCGGGTGCCGGGCCTGCGGGTCGATTCATACCACGTGCAGTCAGCTGATCCACCACTTCGCCTGCGCCCATGTCGGTTTTGTGGTCGACTTTGAACAACCGGGCGAGATGGTGTGCCCCAAATGCCGCCTGCGTAGTTTGGTGGTGGGCGCCGACTTTGAGTACGTGAACGGGCCCCATCGCTGTTTGAGTTGTGATTGGTCGGATACCGAGCTGGAACAAGTTGGCCAGTGCCTCCGCTGTTCCTATCGCTTTCCAGCCCATCAGGCAGCGGAACAAGAACTGATTGGATACTATGTTAATCGATTGGATCCACTGGCTCTCATCGGAGCGTCGTGAAGACCTGCTCCTGGTGTTGGCGCCCATCTTGTTGCTGGACGCCGTCCGCTACTCCGTCGGGGCGCTGGGGGTGTGGCTGGTTGATTTTGCGCAGCTGCTCTACAAGACCGTCTTCCATCCTCGCCAGCGTGAAGTCGAATACCAGCATTGCCCCACGGTGTGCGTGATTATCGCCGGTTTGAATGAAGCGGACACCCTGCCCTACACACTCGAATCGTTGCATGGCACCTATCCCCGCATGGAGATCATTGTCGTCGATGACGGGTCTGATGATGGCATGGCCAGTATTGCGCGCGATTTTGCCCAACGGATTCCCCAGATGACCGTGCTCCGCAAGCCACGGCGTGGGGGCAAGTCCTCAGCCCTTAATTTTGCCCTGCCATTCACGCAGGCAGAGATTCTGGTTTGCGTGGATGGAGATTCCCACGTTTCCTCCACGGGCATTTGGGAAATTGTGCAGCCCTTTGCCGACCCCAGTGTGGGGGCGGTATCGGCGACGGTGCTCGCCCGCAATCCATTTGCCAAGTTGATCACGTGGTTGCAGGCCTTGGAGTACCTCCGCAATATTTTTGTGGGACGCATGTTTGCATCTCGGATGGGGATCTTGGGCATTATCTCGGGGGCTTTTGGTGCCTACCGCCGCTCGGCCATCCAGCGGCTGCATGGCTGGGATGTGGGACCGGGGGAGGACGGTGACCTGACCTTGCGGATGCGGAAGTCCGGCTACCGCATTGTCTTCGCCCCCTACGCCCAGTGCCTGACCAACCTGCCGCAGAACTGGTGGACACTGATCAAGCAGCGACGTCGCTGGGAGTGGGCCGTGGTCACTTTTGAGTGCCGCAAACATATCGACCTGATCAATCCTCGGAATCCCAATTTTCGTCTTTCTAATTTTGCCCTCTTGCTGGATCGCTGGATGTACAACGTGATCTTGATGTATGCCTTCTGGGGATACGCCGTATGGCTGCTGCTGCTGCAGCCACGCGCGCAGCTGGGTTATGTCCTGCTGCTCAACTACGTGGTTTATGTGGCGCTGGACATGTTGCAGTTACTACTCATTCTCTACTACTCGACAAATCGTCTGCGCGACTTGGCCATTGGTTTGGCGACGCCTCTGATGCCCCTGTACCACGTATTGCTCAAGTTCGTTTCGCTCATTGCCGTGACCGAAGAAATATTTACGCGCCGCTCTTTCCGTGACAATTTCGTTCCCATCCACGTGCGGGAGTCGACCTGGCACTGGTAGAGGGTCGTTGTTTTCGTGGTTTCGTCGTGGTTCAAAATTTCCAGCCTACGACTATTTGGTGCCGCCGGGCCCCGGCACTGCTACGTGCTGGTGCTGGATGAACCACCGCGCGACGCGGCGCTGCACAGACACCGGGCCCAGCACGGCTAGGAAATGTCCCGAGGTGTCCAGCAATAATTGCGTTTCCCGCGGGGAATCCGTAAGGACGATTTTTTCCACGGCTGGGAGGGTGACCTCCGTGGTCAACGGAAAGACATCCAGCCACAAGTTGTTGCGACATTTTTCCGCTGAGGTGATTTCTAGCACGGGCCCGGGAGCAGCGCGCCAGTCCAGGCCCAGGGGCGCCAGCAATTCCGTTAGTACTTGCCGCCAGGGCTGCGCGCGTACCGCACAGGTGACCCGTGTGTTCGGGCCCAAATGCTGGGCCCCCAGGGCGGGCCAATCTACCAAGATGGGGATCCCCATTTCTGTTTGCCAGTGGCAAAAAACCTCTTGCAATGGGGTGTCGTGCGAAAAAGTAAAAGTCGTTGGCTGGCGCAGCGGCTTCGCCAGCAGCTGCCAGCTCGATGCTGCGCGGACATGCTTGGCCGCAAAGCGGCTCAGCGGTGGTAGGCCGCGGGCCAAACGCACGCGTTCCAGAAAAAATAAAATCTGAAAATGCACCCGCTGCGATTGGGAAACGTTTATCTTGCCTGCAGCTACCGATAGTGTGCCCGCGCCGCCAGCCGATTCCCAGGTGGTGGGGGCCACGAGCCGCTGCATCCAGCGGACAATCTCCGCGGTGTCGGTGGCACCATCCATCAGGTCTTCCGCCGGGTAGGCAACTTCTTTGGTCTGGACGCTTCCTTGGCGGAGGACCTGTACGTAGGGGCCGTCCGTTCCATATTCCAGCCGGAGGGGATCCAGGACGCGGCCCAGAGCGTCGCCGCAGGTGAGGTCGGTCGCTTGCAGCGAGACGGGAGTTTGAGGTGTGACCCCGGCCATTTGCAGGTGCTCTGGCGACACGCTCACCGGGACACCGCTAAGTTGGCTGATCAGTTGCAGAAACTCAACCAAGGGTAAGGCTTCCCAGCGAAGCGCGGGCACAGGCAGTTTTAAACGGTCCGCCGCGTCGGGACGCTGCGGATTTGTGCTGTTGTCGAGGCTGAGACGAAGCGGTGCATCGGGTCGTGTGGGGGGCTGGGGGGTATCTGTGGCGGGACGGGGAGAGATTGCAGTTTGCGCCTGGCTGGTGGTGGTGTGGGGAGACGTCTGGGAATGGAACATATCCAAGGTGAAATTCTCGGGATCAAAATCAAGAGGACTGATCTGACCCTCGCTAGCCAACCGTTTGTTGGGGTCAAACGCGGACTGAGGAGTGGCTCTCGCCTCGCCGTCTGTCGTCTCGGTCGGTTTTGCCGCCGGCTGTTCCACCGCAACAGGCTCCGCTGGCGGCGACTGGGCTACCGGTTGCGCGCTCCCGCCGGGTTCCGCTGGCGTGGCTGGGGTCGCTGACGGAGGCTGCGGTGATGGGGCCACCGCAGCAATGCTAGAGGGCGCCTGCTGCACTGCTTCTGACTCGGATTCTGACTCGGACGGCGGGACCACCTGGTGGACCCCGTCGGTGGCGGGCAACTCCGCAGGATCTGGGGTTGTTGGCGGTACGCCGGTCAGGAGGTAGGCCCCCGTGATCAGACCAACCACCGCCACGGGGACGAGCATCTTGGGAGCCAGCACCCACCGGAATGTGGTCGCCGCGTTCGTCTCTTGGGAGACGCCCTCGGCTGGCTCCTCTACGCCCTCCGCCGACGAGGCATCCGCCGCATCGATTTCCCCGGCGGACGTCGTTTCCGAGGCCGGTCGTTGCACCTCCACCATGCTCTCGCAACGCGGGCAGGCCACAATTTGACCTAGCAAGGCCTCATCTCGAACCACGAGACTGGCTTGGCAGGTAACGCAACGGATCTTGAAGGTTTTCATGACGGGGGGCGGTTGCTTGTGATTTGAGTGTTTACCGCTTATTATTTATACACGGGCGTGAAAATCATGCTCTGCTCCCACATCCGGGCTCCAACAGCCGGTTGGGGCCCCTGCGGTGCGGTGAACGCGATACCCCCATCCTAACTGCCCGACCAGAGGCTCTGTAGATCGATAGTTTAGCTGTTAGATAGTCTCGCCGAACTGGCCTCAGCCTGGCGTTGGCTGGCTCAGCGTTGCCGACAGGGAGCGGGGGGATCTCGCGCCATCCGCTAGCACCCGTACCCACGATAAGACATGTCTCTGACTCTGCGACGTATTGATATGGGCCTGCCTGACGCGGCAGAGCAGCTGGCTGCCCTCCGCCTCAAACTTTCCCCGGCAGGCGACGTGGTCAGCGAGGCCGGACAACAGAAGACCCGGGAGGTCTTTGGTGAGTCGCTCGCGCCCCAGCAGGCCGTGGAACGTATCTGCGGTGACGTCCGCCAGCGGGGCCTGGAGGCGGTGCTCGACTATACGGCCAAGTTGGATGGGGTGGAGTTGGCTCGGGAAACCCTCCGCGTGACCACCTCGGAGTTGGCCGATGCGCATGCCGATGCCTCGCCGGATTTTCTGGCCCTGGTGCAACGTATCCGCGACAACTTGCTCCGTTTTCAAACGGCCATTCTGCAGAGTGATGTGACGATTGATATTCCGTGCGGTGGTTATCTCACGCAGCGTTACCTGCCGCTAGAACGTGTCGGTATTTGCGTGCCCGGCGGGGCGGCCGCCTACCCCTCGACGGTTCTGATGACGGCGGTCCCCGCCCAAGCCGCGGGGGTGCGGGAGCTGGCCGTGATAGCGCCGCCTACGGAGTTTGGTTCTTACAACCAAGATTTGTTGGCTACCTGTCACGAGTTGGGAATTCGTGAAGTCTATCGCGTTGGTGGGGCCCAAGGGGTGGCGGCTTTGGCTTACGGTGTGGACGGCCTACCCGCGGTCGACAAGATTGTGGGTCCGGGCAACTTGTTTGTGGCCTTGGCTAAAAAGCTGGTTTATGGAGCGGTGGACATCGACTCCATTGCCGGTCCCAGCGAGGTGATCGTGATTGCCGATGAGACGACCAACCCGGCCTGGGCAGCGGCCGATTTGATTGCCCAGGCCGAACATGCCCCGGGCTCTAGTGTGCTGGTTACCTGGCATGAACCATTACTCGATCAGGTGACGCAAGAACTGAATCGCCAGTTGAGCGAACTGGAGCGTGGGGATTTGGCCCGGCAATCGCTGGAGTCTTTTGGGGCTTTGGTGCTGGTGCAGGATCGTGACGCAGCGGCGGAAGTGGCCAATCAGCTGGCCACAGAGCACCTGCATCTGGCCTGCGAAGACGCCGAGGACTTGCTGGCCTCGATCCAGCATGCGGGGGCTATTTTTGTGGGGCCCTTTAGCCCCGTGGCCCTGGGGGATTATGTAGCGGGGCCTTCGCACGTGCTGCCCACGGGGGCCACGGCCCGGTATGCCGGAGGCCTCTGTTCCAACGATTTCCTCCGCAGTGGCAGTGTGATCCATTTTTCACAGGCCGGTTTGGAGCACGTGGCGGACGATGCCATCAGCATGGCCCACATCGAAGGGCTCACGGCCCACGCCGCCACGGTGCGGAAACGGCGAAATTAATTTGCACCACTCTCCAGCCGCTGCGGTTGTCCATGTCCTACTTGCGTCCTCAAATCACTGCCATGACCGGCTACGTCCCGGGTGAACAGCCACGGGATCAGAAGCTGATCAAGCTCAACACCAACGAAAATCCGTTTCCTTGTTCTCCTGGAGTGCAGGCTGCGATTGGCGACGCTTGCCAGCAGGGGTTACAAAAATATCCGGATCCCACGGCGCTGGCATTTCGCGTGCGGGCGGCCGAGCTGCTGCGCGAGGAGCTGCCCGAAATCGATGCGGACTGGATTCTCTGTGGCAATGGCAGTGACGATATCCTCACAATTCTGACGCGGGCCTTTGTGGCTGCCGGAGACGTGGTCCGGTTTGCCAATCCGAGTTATGTGCTCTACCGCACTTTGGCGGCCATCCAGGGGGCCGAGTGTGATGTGGTTAATTTTCAAGCAGACTGGTCCCTGGGGCCGGGTTTTTCCAGGCGGCAGGAGAGGTTGCGTTTGACCTATTTGGCCAATCCCAACAGTCCGTCGGGCACCGTGATTCCGCCCGCGGAGGTAGCCGCCTTGGCGATCGCCCTGCCCTGCCCGCTGGTGGTCGACGAGGCGTATGCCGATTTTGCGGAAACCAATTGTTTGGCCTTGGTAGCCCAGGACGAAAAGGTCGTGGTCTCGCGGACGCTGAGCAAATCCTACGCGCTGGCGGGTCTGCGGTTTGGTTTTTTGGTGGCGCAGCCGCAGATTGTGCGTGAATTGGCCAAGGTGAAAGATTCGTACAACTGCGACGCGTTGTCGATTGCGGGGGCAACTGCGGCACTGGAGGATCGGCAGTGGTTTGAGCAGACGCGGAGCATCCTGCTGGCCACGCGGGCACGTTTGTACGAGCAATTGCAGCAGCTGGGATTTCAGTGTGTGCCTTCGCAGGCCAATTTTATTTGGTGTCAGCATCCGGAGCATGAATCGGAGGGGTTGTACCAGGCACTCAAGCAGCAGGGCATTCTGGTTCGCTATATGAACTATCCCGACTGGGATGACGGGCTCCGCATCACCGTTGGCACCGACGAGCAGATCGACGCCTTTTTAGCCGTCCTTGCGGGACTATTGTAGCCATGTGAGATGTGAGATATTTGATGTAGAGGTGCGTGCCGCCCAGTGGGCTGGGGCCGGGTGGCACCCAACGCTGGTAACGATTTTTCTCCCAGAAGAAGAAAAGGAGCAAGTTTGCACCAGGCTCTCTGCTCGATTCCAGTCGCACTCCTACGTCATTCCCGCGCAAGCGGGAATCTAGATCACTGGCATTGCTACTGGATTCCCGCCTGCGCGGGAATGACTGGAACCTCCCCAATACTGCCACTAAAATCGGTGCCACCCAAGTGAGCGCAGGGTTCAGTCGGGAGCTCAAGAAATTCCAATCCTACCGGCTTCAGACGGTAGATGTTTTAGTTTACGGCAGAACCTCTGATAACCAAGCACATGTCCGACTGCAAGTCACAACCTCTTCAGAGAAAAAAGTTGCGCACGCTCGCCAACGCGGCAATACCGAATTATTAGCAGCCCCACCTTATTACTGCTCCGCTTTTTACACCACGCCCCAGCCTACACATGCAGGGCCGCGGTGTGGCCCGTGCTGAAAGCGGCTTGGAAATTGTAGCCCCCGATGGGACCATCCAGGTCGATGATCTCGCCGGCGAGGAAGAGTCCCGGGGCCACGCGGCTTTCCAAAGTGTGGGGGTTGATTTCCTTTTTCTCCACACCTCCCCGCGTGACCTCTGCCTTGGCATAACCGCGCGTGCCGCTGAGCGGGATCGACAATTGTTTTAAGTCTGCCAGCAGCGAGCGGCGGCCCCGGTTGGTCAGTTCCGCCAACGTCGTTCCCTCCGCCACTTCCGCCCGCTCCAACAGGCAATTGGCCAGACTGCGGGGAACTAAGGTTTGTACGACCTTGGCAACTTGACGTCGTCCCTGACGGGCAGGGTCAAAACACGCTTGCAGTTCGGAACTGGATCGATGGGGTAGCAGGTCCAGTTGCAGACTGGCCTGCTGGGGCTGGTCGAGGACGGATACATAGCGCGAGACATTCATGGGGACAGGGCCCGAACACCCAAAATGGGTCCATAAAAAACCACCGCGGCTTTCCAGGCGAGGATCTTTGGGTGACTTGCTACCCGTGGAAATTTTTGCTGTCACATCGTCCAAGGTCACCCCCGTGAGACGGTGCACCCAAGAGGCGGGGCTGACCAGGGGCGTGAGGGCGGGGGCGGTTGCCACCAGCGTGTGTCCGGCCTGCCGAGCCCAGGCATAGCCATCGCCGGTGGTGCCGCATTGACGGTAAGACAGGCCGCCACAGCAGAGCAGCACTTTTTTGGCAGATATTTCAGCGTCCGTCAGCAGGACTCTCCAGGTGTCATTTTCGCTTCTGCGGAGATCTTGCACCGCGACACCGCAGCGGAGCTGCGCGCCGGCGGTGGTGAGCCGTCGCACCAAGGCGTCGCGGACATCCAGAGCCCGATCACTGCTGGGAAAGACCTTGCCGGACGGTTCGACTTTGGTGGCCAGGCCCTCCCGCCCAAGTTCTGCCCGCACGGCGGCGGGGGGCAGCTGATGCACGGCCGGTTTCAGGAACCTGCCCTGGGAGCCGGCAAAGGCCGCTAGAATTCCCGGGACTTCACAGTGGTGGGTCAGATTGCAGCGCGTACCCCCGGAAATCAGAATTTTCACGCCTGCCTTGTTGTTTTTTTCTAGCACCAGGACGCGGCGGCCCCGCTGGGCAGCCGTGCCAGCCGCCCACAAGCCGGCGGCACCGCCGCCAATGATAATCAGATCCCAAGTTGCAGCAGCTGGCATGTGGTGTCGGTTGTTGTGGTCTAGTTCTCGTAGCAGGTTCCGCCTGTAGTCTGCTTATGCGGCCAAACTTGTTGTATTTGCGTCAAATTTAGCGACCAACGGGAGCGGGCAAACGTCTTCCGAGCGGCAGCTCGCATTGGTTCGAGGCCCGGGCCTCGTTATAGTCATTTGACGCTGGCGTACTAGTGCCTGGGAATTCCAGGTGTTACACACGGTGAAGGTCTTTGCCACCTGCAGAGGATCGAGAGATGGGAGAAAACATTGTGTACCTGATGCGGGGGTTGCCGTGTTGTGGGAAGAGCCATACGGCACGCCAGCTGGCTGGCGAGGAAGGCGTGATCTGCGAAACGGACGCCTACTTTCACACGCACGTGGGCACCGACCCCCGGCAGTACGATTTTAAAAAAGAATTATTGCCCCTGGCTCGCCAGTGGAATTTTGAGCGTTTCCAGCAGGCAATTCTGGCTGGTCGGTCACCCGTGGTGGTGGATCGCGGCAACAGCGTCAATTTGGAATCGCAACAGTACGCCCGCTTCGCCATCGACAGCGGCTACCGCGTCGAACTTCGCGAACCGGACTCCGAGTGGTGGCAAGAGATTCGCGTGCTGCTCAAATACCAGCCCCTGACCCGTCCCATCCTGCACGGCTGGGCCAAGAAACTGGCGGAGATGAGCCGGGCGCACCACCGCGTCTCCGAGTCCACCATCAGGCACTGGATGGACCATTGGCGGTGGGATATTTCCGTGGACGATATCGTGAACTATCAGCCTTCTCAGGACGCGTAGCTTTTGCGAAGTGCAGTGTTATTCATTCCAGTTTTCCAACTGAATATTCGGTACTCGCTGGAACTCCCGGATGTTATTCGTGACGAGCGTAAGTCCTTTCGCAATGGCTTGAGCGGCAATTTGTAAATCAAGCGGTCCGATAACTTGTCCGGATTTTTCCAGCGATGCTCTGATCTGACCGCAAACACCCGAATCCTGCGCGTCAAACGGAAGCAGCTCCAGGGGAGAAGAAAATTGTTGAATGGCTGCGATGTTTTTTTCTATCGCTTGGCTCTTATAGGCACCGTAGGAGAGTTCATACAACGTAATTGCTGAGATACAAACATCACCGGGAGTCAATGCGGCAAACTTTCGTAAGACTTTTTCGGGTTTGCGTTTGATGATGTAAATACAAATGTTCGTGTCGAGCAAATACTTCATGCAAACACATCCTCACGTTTTTGCTCTGTCGGCTGATTCCGGCCCTCCTGCATAAAATCTGCTGTAAATAACTCCAAGGCTGAGAGCAGGTTGGAGAAGTCTTTTTCGATAGGTTCGATGAGAATGCCGTGACCAAGAGGCGTGATTTTTA
>CAMYJY010000041.1 GCA_947258835.1 uncultured Pirellulales bacterium | reverse complement strand
GCGTAGCTCCCATTGAGATCAAAATAAAGCTCTTGGCCGGAGGAATCGGTAATCTTAATATCGCTGAAGCCAATGCCGTTCCCATCGTTGAGGGACGCCAGCAGCACCGCCTGCGGATCCCCCCCGGTGTCGGCCAGATCAATGGCAGAACGCTGCGTGCCATCGATGACCTGAGTATCGTTGCCGCCGATATCGATGATCTGGCTGGCTCGGGTGAGGTTCAAATCCGCCGCCAAGGTTCCATTGACATCTTGCACACCGAGTGTGCTACTGCCGAGGGCCGTATCGGTTAGCAAAATCCCGTCGCCGGTACTATTGATACTGGCGGTAACTCCCAGCACGGCGGAGGCATTGATGGCGTCCAGCACGTCGCCAATGGTGGTGGCTTCGCTGCCGGCCGTATTCAAATCAATGGCATCGGTCACTCCGGCCGAATCCGTGATGGAGAGATCGCTGGCGGTGATGCCCTGGCCCCCGTTCAGGGAGGAGAGCAAAGTGGCCTCACTGAGTGTCTGGCGATTGAGTGAACTGCTATCGACACTGTCTTGCTGTGCGTCCACGGCAATCCCCAGGGTGTCGGCCGTGAGGAGCCCGTCGATATTGTTGGCCACGATCAAGTTCCCCGTGCCGCCAACAGTGTCGGCCAGCTCCACGCCGCTGCCCGCGGGGTTGGTGGCCGCCACGATGTTGGTGCCCGCGGCATTGATCGAGGCGATGATGTCCCCCAGCGTTTCGGCACCCGACAAATCGACAGTGGCCGAGCCCCCTGCCCGGTCGGTCACATCGAGATTGCCCAACGTGCCGAGCCCTTGCCCGCCTTGCAGACTGGCCAGCAGCGTGTCGCGGAGTCCCGAGACCAAGCGATTTCCGGTGATCGTACCGCCACTGGCAGCTGCCGTAAGGCCCAGATCCGCGGCCGCGGTGCCGACCGCACCATTGGAAGCACTGAATGTTCCAGCGCCCACCGAGCTATCGGTCAGCTCCAGGCGATTGCCGTCGGCGGCCAGGGTGGCCGTGACTTTGCCGGCCAGATCGGCGTCGTTGTTGATGGCGTCCACAACGTCTCCCACCGTCGCGGCTCCCGCCAAATCCACGCCCACGCCGGTGGACCCATCCCGCAAATTGAAGGTCAGATCATCGATGCCCGCGGCACTCAGGTAGACTCCATTCCCATCATTGAGCCGTGACAACTTGGTGCCGGTGTGCAGCGTAAAAACATCCGTCCCGGTCGCGGTGCTGGCGGTGGTGCTGATGCCAGCCAGCCCCAGATCGGCCGCCGTCGATCCTCCGCTGACCTCTTGGACGGTGAGGGTACTTGCGCCGCCAACGGAATCGGTTAGTGTAATCGCATCCCCCACAGCCGCGGCAGTGATGTTGGTAGAAGCGTCGGCGTTGATCGTGCGTAGCACATCATCCACGGTGCGGGCCAGGCTCAGGTCCAGGGTGGCGGAATTGCCCGCCAAGTCGGTAATTTTAATTGCTCCGCGGGACACCCCCGCTCCGCTGTTGAGCTCGTCGAGGGAAATCCCTTCGTTCACGAAACCACCGAATCCAAAGCTGAGCGTTCCGGTATCTTGAATTTCATCCAGCGCCTCAAACCGCTGGCTGATCAGTTGCTGGGCACTGGCCGTCCGCACGGGCTGGATGGCAAAGCTTCCCAGGGGCGGATCGCCTCCCGAGTTTCGAACCGCGGTCAGCACCTCTTCATTTTGGGACGTGACCTGACGCGCTTGAAACGGCTCGGCCACATTCAACTTGCTGAGGTCGAACTGCAGACTGACCAGCCGTGTGGCCAGGGAATTGACGGCTAGCTGCTGTTGTTGCAGACCCTCATTGCGGGAGGTGAGCAGATCCCGCGGCTGGGCGGCCACCTGAATCAATTGATCCACCGTATCCGTAATGGGGATGCCGGTGATCAGGCCCACATTGGATTGAATTCTGCCCATGGAAGATCAGCTGTCAGCTAGCAGCCGTTCCTGTCCGAATAAATAGTCTGCCCCGAGCCACGCCACCGCAGAGGTAGGGCGTGTCGACTGCATAAATATAGGTCGCAAAGTTACACCACCACTTAGCTTATCGACTTTTTTCAGGGGGCTGCTCAAGCTTGTCTGGGCGGTAGGGGGCCCAGGTAGGGGGCCCATGCCAACCCTGGAGTGCCACTGCTAGCTAGCCCCAACTCTATTCTCGTTCAATAAAAGGAACCACAGCGAACGCAACGACGAAGAGGGGCTTATTTTTTCGTTTGTTGATTCGTTGTTTCCGTTGTTTCGTCGTGGTTCAAAATTCCCAGCTAGGAGGCTGGGGCTCGCCTAACAGTGGGTACCCTCCGCGCACTGCTGGACAAGCCAGCAGTGGCACCCTGCAAGCCAGCAGTGGCACCCTGCATAGCAATCATCACACCCAACAAAAAACCGGCCCGATCCCTGAGGACCGAGCCGGTTGGTACGTCGTCATGATTGAAAAACGCTCAGCTTACCGGAGCAAGGCCAACACGTTTTGCGGGTTCTGGTTGGCAATCTGCAGCACCGTGGTACCGGACTGCACCAGGATCTGTGCCCGGGTCAACTCGGCCGATTCCGCGGCGAAATCAGCGTCGCGAATCGAACTTTCCGCAGCGGTCAAGTTCACCAGCGTGTCGTTCAAGGCATTCTTATTGGTCTCCAGTGTCGTGCGTTGGAACGCACCCAACCGACCACGGAGCGAGGTGACCTCGCCGATCGCCTCTTCCACAATCGCGGCGGCCGTATCCAGATTGGTACTGGTCAACTCCGCCGTGCCACCGGTGCCCAGCTGGAACAGCTTGCCGCTGACCCCGCCGAGCTGGGCCGTATTCACACTCCCAATACCCAAGCGTGCCTGTTGGTTGGAGACAACGTCAGGTCCCAGTTGGAACAGAGCGCCACCGCCCGTGATCGTGAAACTAGCAGTCCCCGTGAACCCTGCCGAGACCGTTGTCTTCAAGTCCAGGGTCGCGGTGTTGATGGACAATTCATTGCCATCGCCGGTGGCCTGCACGCCATTCACCGAGGCGGTAACATCGGTACCGACGACGCGCGAACCCTGGCCCACGGCCGAGGTGAAGGTGCCCGCATTGGGATTGCCGGTTCCTTCGGAGATGACATTCAGATCCACCACCGAACTCGTGCCATACGTGGCAGACAGCAATTCCAAGGTGGTGCCATTGGCCGTCGCGGTCACACCCGTGGCGTCACTGACCAAATTGATACCGTTCACCAGCTCCGTGATGCTGGTGCCCGCACCAAAGCTCAGCACTTCCGCACCCGTGGAACCGGTCAGCTCCAAGACCACAGCGGCGGAAATACCGCCCGACCCCAACACACCGCCGGTCAGTGCTGCAGCCACACCCGCATCGGCGGCGGCTGCAAAAGAGCCGTTGCCGGAGGTGCCGGTCAACAGCGCCGTATAGCCGGTCAGCGAACTGGTAATCGTGCTTGCCAGAGTGGCCAGATCGTACGTGGACGTATCATCCAAGGCCACGGTGATCGTGGTCCCGTCGTCAGTCACATTGACCACGTTATCCCCCAGGTTGGCCGAGTCGTCAAAGACCAACAGACGGTCGTTTGCTGGGCCCGCCGTATCAGCGCTGATGGTGATGACGTCGCTTCCGGCATCGCTACCGCCGGCCAAGACCTCGGTCACTCCAACACCGTCCAAGGAGACATCCGTTCCCGTCGCCAGGTAGGTGGCACCGCCACCATAGGTCGCTGTGGCAACTTCAGCAATCGCCTGAATGCGCGTGGCGATCGCCGAAATCGCCGTATCCAGCGCCTCGTCCACCCGCACGATATAACCGTTGGTGGCATCGCCCGTGAGGGTGGGCACGGCACCGACGCCCGCCGCTTCAATAACCTGAACCGAAACGTTGCTGGAAGCACCGTTGACACCCGTCACCGTGATCTGCTCGGTGGAGGCATCGCGACCACCCGTGGTAATATTGTTGTGAGGTGACGCGGTGACATCCGCGGTCACGACATCCGCCGTGCCATCAGAAGTTACCGTGAGGTCCAGACCACCATTGACAGCGGCGATAGCCGTAGCCACAACATCCGAGCCGACGCCAACGCTAAAGTCACCGTTGACCGTAATCGTTGACCCATCGAATGTGACGCCGTTGAGCGCGCCCACATTGGTATTGTCTTCGACGAAGGTCAGGTCAATGCCATTCCCAGCAGCACCATCCACCGTACCACCGTCCTTAACGGTAATCGTCAGGATGTCACCGGAGTCCAGTGCCTGCGTGCCCGTGGCTTGCTGCTCGGTAATGTCAATATCGACCGTACCGGTGGAAGGCTGAGCCGCATCGGCAAAGGTGACGGTGCCGGTCGAGTTCACCGCGGTGATCGCACCGGGGATGTTGGCCACATCGACTTGGGCCTGCGTGGCGGCGGTGGTCACGGTGATGTCCACGGCAACCTGTCCGGTCGCACCCAGGTTGGCCTGGTCGATTTGCAAGCCGGAGAGATTCGAGAAATTTGTCCCGGCACTGGTGACAAAGTCGAGACTGCCATCGAGCAGGCGACGGCCTTGGAAGGTGGTGGTCTGAGCAATCCGGTTGAGTGCTTCCAGCGAGGAGTCGAGCTGCAGCTGGTTCGCTGCCAACTGCTCTTCGGAGAGAGCCCCCGAGTTGGCGGACTCGGTCACCAAACCTCGGATGTCGTTCAGCAGCGAGCTGACCTGTCCCAAAGCCGAGTCGGCGGTGGCAATCACCTGGTTGGCGCGATCGGTATTGCTGATCGCCCGACGGATCGTGGTGATATCGCTACGGAGGTTTTCGCTGGCGATCAAACCAGCCGGATCGTCCTTACCCGTGTTGATGCGGAGACCGGTGCTCAGCCGGGTGAGCGCTTGATTCAAGCTCGCATTGGAGCGGCCCAATGTATTTTGGGCAACCAGCGAGCTGACGTTTGTGTTAATTCGAGTCATCGTAAATAGCCCCTAATAAAAAAACCAGTTTTCTTCGGAAGACCGGATGTTGGGGAGTCTACTTCGACTCCGGCCTGTCACAGTTGTTTACACGGCGCCGGGGGTACTCACCCGCAGACGAACTTTCACCGTTGTCTTAATCTTCTACTGACGGCCTTGGCATCCATTCTTCCCGTCCCGCATGTTGAGAATCGGAGGATTCCGATTGATCAACTCTAGGACAAGAACCTTGCAGTGCGCAATAAAAATACGCTTTGTCCGGCTGGTCGACTGTCTATGCCAGTTATCGACCTGGTAAAAATGGGTGCTTTAGGGCGAAGAGGCGAAAATGCTAGCGAAATTTCTTCCCTATTCGGAAATGAGACAACTAATCGCTATGAGCGCTATAGTTGGAAGGGTTTCCGGCAGCGGCCGGAGGAGAAGATTGCCTGGCAGGCGACGGCGGGCTGCCTGGGGCGAATTTGCCAGGGCGTGGCCGATCCCTACAGACGGCACAACCGCGACTGCAGGCTGGCCGTGGAGTGCTTAGGAATCCGCCGACTCGGCCTGCGGGCCGAGCAGTTGCGCATCGTCGGGCTTCAGGAGGGCTGCTTGCCGATTTTCCCGCTGGATGGCCTCATAGACTTCACGGCGATGGACGGGTATTTCTTTGGGGGCATCGATCCCCAGTTTGACCTTGTCGCCCCGCACATCGACAACGGTGATCACGACATTGTCGCCAATGATAATGCTCTCGTCGCGTTGTCTCGACAAAACCAACATCACTCTCTCCTAGTCTGGTGAATGAAGCTCACCATCTTGCGCTGTTAACGGTAAATATTCTTTATTTCTGGCGTAAACTCAGCCACCCCACGGCAGCGAGCCCAACCCCCTCCGCACGCCAGTTTGTGCTACTAAGCGGCCTTGCCACTTCCTACTTGTAATTTAAACTCCAGCGACCAACGGGAGCGGGCCAATACTCTCCGAGCGGCAGCTCGCATTGTTCGGCGGCACTGCCGCCCGGCACTGCCTTAGGCGGTTTTTTTCCAGGTGTTGGTGGCAGTTTGGAGGGGGAATTGTATGGGGTGGGCATCTTTGGCTACCACTTGGCAGCCTCGGCGGTGGGCAACATCGATTACGAGCGGGGCCCGCAGGTTGAGGGTCAGCCCGCCTTCGTTGCGACTGGCGATCACAGCGACTTCGGCGTCGCCGTGGTTGGTCAACTCCAAGCTCTGCAAATCCCTGGCGTCGACCCGGAGTTGGTAGTCGGGCACAAACCTGCGGGGGCTAACCACGCCCAAGGCGATGTAGGCCTGCTCCACGCTTTGGAGCCAACCGAGGGCCGGATTCTTGCCATCGGACAGGACAACCCACCGCTGGCAATGTTCCAATCCGATTAATCCTTGGGCGAAGAACAACTCGTCTTCCGGTTGCACGGACAAAGTCCCAAATCGTGTCGTGATGATGTCCATGGGCCTATCCAGCCTAGCTTAACTGACGTATCCATATCATGGGCCTGGTGCCTTATCGCACACCAAACCCTCGCTAGAGCCTGTATCGACCTTGGGGGACTAGGAAAGCCAGAAAAAATGGAAAGACTGAGCGTTAGATAAAATTCAGCAGGGTCAGCTGCAGGATATTGGCCGAGGCGCGGAGCGAGGCTTCCAAGGAAATCTGCCGCGCGGTGAGGTCAGAGATTACCTGAACCAAGTCAGCGTCAATTTCCTCAGAGAGTGCCCCCCGCAATTGGATCACTTCATCTTGCAGGTTTTGTTCGCTCAGCTGCAGGGCTTGGAAGCGGGCTCCCACATCGGCTTGGGCAAAGGTGACGCGATCGATATCTCCATCGATGGCCGCGGCAGCGCGTTCAATTTGGACTTGGTCCTCGTTGGCCAAGGCATCTCGCAAGCGAATCAGCGTATTGAATACGCTGTCGGTTTCCAGGAAGTGACGGTCGGTGCCGGTGAGCGTACCGGTGGTGCTGGCCTGCGAGGTTTCTCCAGGGGCCACCAGGCCCAAGGCCTCGGCCGCCGGACTATTGTGCAGGCTGGTGACCACCAGCGAGCCCGCGCCACCGCTGGTATCCACCAACTCGATGCCATTTCCCGTGGCCGCCAGTTGGGCGGTGACCAGTCCGATATTGCCGGTATCGTTATTGATGCGATCGAGCACGTCGCCAATGGTTTGGGCAGCGGCGATATCCACACTAAAAGACTGGCCATCCGCGGCAGTAATCCTCAAGTCGGCCGTCGGTACGGTAACGGGGATTCCTGTCGCGAAGGCATTGGGGCCACCATTTTGGGCGATATTCAGCCTCCCAGCGCCTTCGGCATTATCGGTAAGAAGGATCCCTCCGCTGGTGGCATCCAATTGGGCCACAACACTTACCGGCAGCGCGGCGGCCGCCAGATTGATGGCGTTGATGGCATCCGGCACGGTGGCAATGCCGGTGAGATCGACATTGAATGTTTGCGCATCGCTGGCGGTGATATCGAGGCTCACTTGCTCCAGACTCGTGATGAGTGACTCTGAATTTGATACACCGGCTCCAAAATTCAAAGCGCTGAGCAGCGTGTCGGTGCCAGAGGTCCGCAGGCCTAGCTGGGCGGCCGTGGTACCACCGCCCACTTCACCAATCTGAAAATCACTACCACTCAGACGTGAGCGGACGTTGATGCCATTGCCTGCCGTATTGATCTCGGCCAACAATCCCATCTCTGCATCGTTCAAGATATTCAGCAAATCCTCCACGGTTTCGGCGGTGGCCACGGAGATATCCAGCGTGGTCCCGCCATTCACCACGCGGAACCCGGAAGTTTGATCCAAGATCGTACCACTTCCGCCGGCGGTGAGCGCGGTGCTTCCGATCTCCACGGCCCCCGTACCGGCGGTGAGCAGGTTGGAGGAATCGACCTGATCCAATGCGGCCCGAAAGGTCCCTTCGGCCTCGATGGCGTCCACCACGTGGATGGCATTGGTATCGCCCGTGTCGTCCACTTCAATGGTGAGTGTCTGGGAGAACGCATCGTAACTGACGTTGGCCGTGGGCCCCAAATCTCCCCCATCGACCACCTCGATGGTGACGCCATCCAGGGCGGTGCCGTTCTGGCTGGCTTCGATCAAAATATCGTTATTGTTGCCGACGGATTTCAGCGTGGCCCGGGCCTTCGTGCCCAAGATATCCTCCAGGCGGGTGGTCTTGAGCAACACCGGATCCAGATCTTCTCCCGTGACAGTATTCAGGGGACTGGGCGGCGTGAGCAGCCCCAGCTCGCGCGCGGTGATGCCCGTCCCCACTTCACGGATCACGAGATTGCCACTGCTCAGCTCCAGCGTAAGTCCTGTCCCGATAATGGAGACATCCATGGTTATCCCGGAGGGTGGATTGTCTTCAATCAGCCGCGCGACATCTCCCACGGTCGAGGCCGTGCTAATGTCCACGATGGAAGTCTCGCCGGAAACGGCATCGACAATCTCCAGGGCACCATTGGGCTGAATGCCGCGGCCGCCGCGTAAACTACTGAGCAGCGTGTCCGCGCGGAGTTCTGGATTCAGGTCGACGGAGCCCTCGACCGCCGCGGAAACCCCACCGAACACGTCCTGGCCGGTCGCGTTGGAAGTAAACAGCAGGCCCAGATCCGAGAAGCTGCGGATACTGCGATCATCCCCGTGGTACACCACGTAGTCATCCACAAAATCGTAGGGCTGTTGGTTGGTTTGCGAACCGGCAAAAATATGGCGGCCGTTGAATTTGCGATTTCCGAGCGCCACCAAGGATTGCAGGGCGTTGTTGATTTCATTAATCGCCGCGTCGCGTTGCTGCTGGGTAGCCACCGTATCCACCACATTGAGGGTGGACGCCTTGATATCGCTGAGCTGCGCGGCCACATCCGGGAGGGCGTTGTCGGTACTGGCCAAAAACCGCAAGCCACTTTGGACATTGGTCTCCAGCTGACCTTTCTGCTTCAGCAGCCGTTGCAAGGAAACGGCCCGCAGCGCGGCCGGGGCATCTTGGCTCGGCAGCACAATCCGCTGCCCGGTACTCAGCTGCTCCTGCAGACGAAACAAATCCAGCTGATCCGCTTGATACTGCTCGGTCAGCCGTTGCCGCATGAGCAACCCGGGAATGCGTGTGGAGGGAATGGGAATGATGTTGGACATGATGGCTCTCTTACAAATTCACCAATATATCCAGGAGGTCTGTCAACGTACTGACAAAGCGGGCGGAGGCTTGGTAAGCGCGTTGCAGCTGAATCATATCAATGGCTTCTTCGTCTAAATTGACCCCACTGATGGACTGTGCATCGGCCAGCAACGTCCCTTCAAACACGCGGAGCCCATCGGCAACCGATGTGGTAATCGTCGCCCCCCGCGTCGTCTCGTTGACCAGTCCATCGTAAATTCCCAAAATCGAGTTGCCGTCCAAATCCTCCAGTCCGCTGTCCTGCAAATCGATCAGCTGCAAAGCATTTCCCGTGTCGACACCAATCTCCCCCGTAAGCCCGGCCGCGAATCGCGATCCGGGTGAGTCCCCGCCGAGCAAAACCTGATTCACTCCGATGGTAGCGGCGGTCGCGCCGGTAAAAAACGTGTTGAGTCCCAGGGCGGCCAGGATGCCGCTGGTATCTTTTTCAAAAGCGAAGTCGATATCGTTGGCATCGCTGGTGAGCACCAATTCGTTGTCCAGCGAGACCATGGCCGACACACCATTCACCGCATCGATGGCTTCCACCAGCGAGGTCAAGGTCGTTTCTTCGTCGGTACCATTTAAGTCGATCGTAATCGTGTGATGCTCCGAGATACCCGTATTTTTGTTCCGTACAATCAGATCGAATTTGCCATTTTCGGGAGTAAAGGTCAGTCCGGCTGCATTCAACGCGGCATCGGGATCCGCGACACGATAGGTACTGGTGAGCGTATCAAACCCTTCTTTCCCTTGCCCTTGGGAATAGACTTTGTTGAATTCAAAGGTCAGTGCTTGGGCAAATTCGTCGAGGCCGGTCAGGAAGCCGCCCAGGATGGTATCGCGGGCTTCGTAGAGACCTTGCAGCTCACCTCCGGCCGCCTGGACGATAGCGCCGCCATCCTCATAAACAATTTGCGATGCGATCCGCCCGCTGCCATCGCCCTGCTCGATCGCTACCACCCTCCGGTTGCCATCAAACACCAGGATTTCACCATTGATGGCCACATTGGTCGCGCCGGTCTCGGTTTCGTTGACCGTAATGTCTGTCAGTTCCGCCAGCGTCTGCAAGGCCACGCTCCGCTGACTCCGTAGCGCGCCCGCCTCACTGCCGGACACACCGCCGGCCTCGACAGTCACAATCCGGATATTGAGCAAGCGGACTTCTTCAGCCAGCGTATTGATTTCGTCGGCCACCTGGACCACGCGTGCGTCAAGATCGTCGAACTCGTCGGCCACGCGGAGATCCAGCGCACCGATCGAGTCGGCCACCAATTCGCCCGACTTGATGGCCAAATCCCGCACGGCGACGTTTTCCGGTTCGATGGTAATATCGTGGATGGAGTTAAAAAAATCTGTCAGTCGTGCCGTAATGCTTGATTCATCATTGAGCGAAGCGAGAATCACCTCCAAGTCGCGATAGGCTTTTTCCTGCGCCTCGGCACTGGCCCGATCTCCGCTGGCATCGCGGAGACGATTTTCGGCAAAGCGATCGATACTCTGGACGATGCCAGCAATCTCGACACCCAGGCCGAACGTAAGATCCCCCACCTGCTGCACGGGCGCGGGCACAAAGACGGCCCTTTCACGCACGTACCCCGGCGTGTTGGCGTTGGCAATATTATTCCCCACCACATGCAAGCCAATCTGCATCGCCTGCAGCGAATTACTGGCCATCTGAAGTGAGCTGAAGAGGGACATGGGTGAGTTGCTGCGGGTTGCGGGTTGCGGGTTGCGGGTTGTGGGTTGTGGGTTGTGGGTTGTGGGTTGTGGGTTGTGGGTTGTAGGTTGCGGGCTTCTAGCCCCTAGCCCCTAGCCCCTAGTCCCTAGTCCCTAGTCCCTAGTCCCTAGCCCCTAGCTCCTAGCTCCTAGTCCCTTCTAAACCGCCTGATCCATCAGGGCGCCGCTGGTGCCGGTTTGCTTGCCTGTTCCATATGTCGGCTGCAGCTGGCCTCCAGTAGCAATAATCTCGAGCATGTGGGAAAGATGGAGCAAAGTTCGTTGCACGACCACCCACTGCGCGACGCTCTGATGCCGCAGCAAATGCGACCGTTTGGTGGCCTCAGCCAGAGACTGGGACATGGTGCCGTCATCTTCTGAGGGCAAGGCATCCGCCAGCGAAGCAATGCTATCAGCTGGCAAGCCAGCTGCGGCTGCTTGCACCAATAAGGCCTGGCGCTGCTCTTGGCAGGCCTCCAGTTCCGTTACCAGCGCTGTCTCTTCGGTCACCAGAGCGGTCAACCCCTGGTGATCGCGTTGCAGCAGGAGCTCACGTTTCCGCGTGAACAGCTGCAGTAGCTTTTCTTGCGTGGCACCCAAGCGGCCCAGCAGGCCGGCAATTTCTGCTTCCCAATTGATTTCTACCACGTGATGCCTCACCCTGTGCATGTTTTGTAGTTTCTGAAAAAACGGCCAGAGGCCGTTCTTTCAGAAGTAAATTGATCTGAACAAAAGCGAATGATGAATGCTTTTTGCTGCGTGGTTCCTGCCCCTGAAAATAATTGAGCTGCCCCACAATCTCACCCATGTGGCCGGGGAGACGGTCCATTTTCCCTGATTGAGATGCGCTCCTTCTCGCGCTTCGTACGCGAACGAAATCACCGACGTCTTAGTTGCAACAACTCGACCGGCGCCGGCCGACTGGCTGCATCCTGCTCTTGGAGCAAGGCGGCCTGGGCTGGGACTTGCTGTGCGAACATGGGATCGGCAATCGTAGCGGCGCTGGCCTCGGTCATGTGCTGGGCCAGCTGTTGATCGAATTGGCCGCGAAAGACCTCCTCCGCCCGACCGCCGTGGAAATAGGCCGGCTTCCCCTGCGTGCTCCGCATGGATTTCAGTAGCTGGCCAAAGAAAGCCTCTCCCACAAAGGTGCGGAAGGTAGCGCGGGTCTCTTCGGCACCAGCCACCTGCTGCGGATCCGTCAGCGGCCCCGGCCGCAAGGGTTGCAGGGTAGGCGATGCACCAAGATTAATTTCCATGACTACGATCCTTTAGCAGTGCAGTAAAGTAAAACCCAGCGACCAACGGGAGCGGGCCAACACCTTCCGAGCGGTAGCTCGCATCGGTTGGCGGCCATGCCGCCCTATTCAATAATCAGTCGGCCGTGTAACTTTCCGCTGCGGTTAATACCCTTAATAATTTCGATGGCATCTTCATTGGGCACTTTGAGGGCATTCAGGGCATCGACCAAGGAACGCAGCTTGGCGTGGCTTTGTTCCTCCAGCGTTATTTTTTCAAAATGTGTCGTGTCTTCCGTGGCTTCGACAACAATATTACGGTGCGAAATGACCACATCGCCAATCTGCACATCCCCATCGATCACGATGCTTCCCGTGCGTTCATCGATCACCACCCGTGCTTCCGGCTCGGCGTTGTAGATCCGTGATTCCAGCAGGATGGAAACAAATTCCACGGGGTTGTTGCGATACTCCTCGGGGGTTCGGACCACGATGTTGGCGGCGTTCACCGCCTGCACGTCATCGCTATCTTCTCGGTCCTGGAAATACGTTTGGGCAATCACGGCAGCCACATCGCTGGCGGTTTGGAAGTTGGCATGATTTTTATCGAGGATCAACGTGACATAGCCGTTGGCATCTTGAAACGGCGTAAACACGTCTTCTTCCATCTGGCAGCCATCATGAATATGTCCCACCAGGGGTTGGTCGGGCGCATCCAGTTGGACCTGCCCTTCCGCCAGCGCGTAGACACGTTTGTCCCGCGTGTTGGGGCCCTGCAGGGCGGCAAAAGCCAACCGACCGCCGGCCAGGCTTTTGCCGTTGATGGCACTCACCGCGCAATCCAATTTGTCACCCCGCCGGGCCCCCGTGGCGGGCACGCGGGCCGTGACCCACACCAAGGCGGCATTCTTGATTTTCCGTAGTTCTTCCAGACTCTCGGCACCTGGCAAACCGCTTTGGGGCACGGGGCTGCCCATCAATTCCATGGACCGCGACAAGGCCCGCATGGTGGCCGGGTCGTTCATCTCACCGGTGCCATTGAGTCCCACCACCAGCCCCAGACCCCGCAGCACATTTTCTTCCTGTCCTTTGACCCGACAAATATTCCGCAGCACCGTCCGCCCCCACAGCTGCGGGGCTGCCGATACCAGGCAAGCCATGGCTAACAAACAGGTAAAGTATCTACTGGCTTTCATATCCGTCTCTCCACGGCCTAGATGGGCTTAAAGCGGTCGTACCAGCGAGCCAGCCAGCCGCGGGAGTACCCGTCCCGCACCTGACCCAGCTCTTCCTTATCCACGTCGAAATCATAGATCGCATCACTGCTGACGGTGCGATCGGCCTGGATGGCCTCGCGCCGCACAACACCGGTTAACGAAATCCGCCACCGCTCTTCGTTGTTGCGAATGGTTTGGTGTCCTTCGATCACCAGGTTGCCATTGGGACGGATATCCACGATTTTCGCGGCCATGCGAAACGACAGCGAATCCCGCAACTCCACATCCGCTTCCGCACGATACTGGCTGTTGAGTGTACCCGAGATGGTGGGGTCGCCATCCGATTGGGGCGCTGGCTTGATCGACCCGCTTTCGAGTTTGATCCAGTCCGCCAGCACCGCGGTGAGGCTGGCCGTCTTACGGCTTTCGGCATCGCCTTCGCTGAGGAAGCGGGAGCGAAAATCAACCACCACCGTGATGATGTCATTCTTTTCCAACTCGCGAGGGCGGGCCTCCGGTGGCAACTGACGAAACAAAAACGAGCTATTTTCCAGCGTCAGCCCGGGATGCGTTGCGGGAGCGGGCTGCAAAAAGAGGCTGCCATCTTGGGCGGTGACCACGCCTGCTCCACCGCAAGCCATTCCTAGGCCGACGATCCAATTCATCAAATTTGCGTGCCATCGATGCATGTCATGGTTCCGTAAGTGTTGTTGCCCGTCCTCAAAGCGTTTCCTACCGCCATCTTTCCCGGCCGCTGGATACCAGTCCACTTAGCGCTGGCGTGTGGGAGGACGCCCCAGCGTGGCCAGTTCATGTGCTTGATTCGCGGCGGCCAGGACTTCCAACTGGCGCCGACCGGAAATCCGGGCGGTGTATCTTTCTTTTTTGTCGAGGGTTTGGACCTGGATTAAATCTCCCAGCGCCCCGTCTTGACGTGCGATGGCATAGGTTTTCACAGTCACACCGCCGGTTCTGGCGTAGATGGTAACGGTTTCTCCCCGCAACACCTGACGTGCTGGACGCAGATGGTGTTCGCGCACCACGCTGCCCTGGGCCAGCGGGCTCCGGGCTTCTTGGCCAATGGCCCCGTCCAACGAACTGAGCACACCGCGGGCCGGCCGACCTAGCTGCGGCACGAGTTCGACATCCGTACCGCCAATAAAATCCCCCGCCGGAATGGCACGGGTGGCCACCACCACGTGATAGCTTGGCTGCTCGGTAGGCGGCTGATTCCGCGCGCGTGGGTCCGACGGGTTCCCAGTGGGCACCGCCTCGCCAATGGCCACCGTCTGGGCCCCGAGGAACACCAGTTGCTGTGGATCGATGCCACGTGCTTGCAAGAATTCTTGCACCTCAGAGCGGTGCAGATAAATCCGGGTGCCGGGAGCGGGTGCCGCCAGGAGCGGGATGGTCAAGAGCTGGTGGCATTCTTCCGTGGTCTCCGCGGATACGTCGGCCACATCCCCCACGCGTACCAGGTTTCCTGTCGGGGCGGCTTGCGCGCGTAACCAGAGTTCCGCGGCACCGGCCCTCACGGGGAGGACAGCTCCCCCAAGGAGCAAGATGCTTAGTACCCAGGCGAACGTGCAACGTTTCATATCAGTCCATTCCATGCGTCGATCGATTTAAAATGAGAACAGGGAAACCAACCGGTTAGCCACGACGGAGGGTGGCGGCAATTTGCATGATCTGGTCGCCGGCCTGGACCACCTGCGAATTGAGCTCAAAAGCCCGCTGGGTGGTGATCAAATCGATCAGTTCCTGCACGGGCTCCACATTGGAGGCCTCCAAGGCCCCTTGCGCGACCACTCCGAAACCCGGCTGCCCGGGATTGGCCAGGTTGGCGACTCCGGAAGCGGACGTTTCTTGATAGAGATTATCGCCCAACTTGAGCAAGCCATCGGGATTGATAAACGTGGCCAGCTGGATTTGTCCCGCCGTTTGCAGAGCCACCTGACCCGTGGTGCGGTATTGCACTTCCCCCTCGGCACTGACCACCACATCGATTGCATCTTCGGGAATAGTGATCGGGGGATTTAAGATCCAGCCCGTATGGGCCGATCCCAGCACGAGTTGTCCATTGGCGTTGACACCAAAATTACCGGCCCGTGAATAAAACTCGCCATTGGAGGTGCTGACCTGAAAGAAGCCATCGCCTTCGATTGCCAGGTCGAGGGGATTGTCGGTGGTACTGAGGGCCCCTTGCGTGTGGTTGGTTTGGGTACTGGAAACGCGCGTCCCCAAGCCGACCTCCACGCCCGTGGAGGTGATATTGCCATCGGCATCAATCGAACCTGGCAGCTTGTATTGTCTGTAAAACAGGTCCTCAAAATTCGCCCGATCTTTCTTAAAACCGGTGGTATTGATATTTGCCATATTATTGGCAATCACGTCCAGCTTGGTTTCCAAAGCTTGCATGCCGGTGGCGGCAGTGTAGAGGGTTTGAACGCTCATTGGGTTTTCCTGGGCGCTAGGCGCTGGGCGCTAGGCGCTAGTTATGAGGATGTGGAATTGAAAAGTTAGGTTACGTTATCTACCGCCAGCAACTAGCGCCTAGCGCCCAGCGCCCAGCGCCTCATAAACTCACCTCGCCAACACGCGACTAATCAGCGAGCTCATCATGCTATCTTGGTTTTGAATCAGTTGTGTATTCGCCTCAAAGGCCCGGGAGGTTTCGATCATGGCCAGCATTTCGCGGGTGGAGCTGACACCGGATTGTTCGAGGTAGCCCTGCCGGATATCCCGCTGGGGCAGTGGGACTTCCGTGGTGGGGCCGAGGGGACGAAACATGTTGTGGCCCACTTTCACCAGATCGCCCAGCGACTGAGGGGTTTGCAAACCGAGGGGAATTCTCTGGCCCGCTTGTTCGATCACACCGCCGCTCCCCACGTTCCACGGCAATTTTCCGTCCAGGGTGATCTCATCACCGGCCGCATCCAGCACAGGCAGCCGACCTGCCCGGGTCACCAGTCGACCTTGCACGTCGATTTCGAAATTACCGGCCCTAGTCAGCAGGGTTTGGTTGTCGGGTCCCGAGACCTGAAAAAAACCCTCTCCGTTGATGGCAAAGTCGGTGTTGACCTTGGTATGCCGGAGCGTGCTATGCGAAAAATTCGTATCGACTTCATTCAGTTTCACACCACCGCCCAGATCATTGTCCGAGCGATCACCGGGCTGGGCCGTGCCGCGTTGGATGGCTTCGGCAAAACGGGCTTGAAAGATGGGTACGTCGCGTTTGAAGCCAGGCGTTTCCAGGTTTGCCAAGTTATTGGCAATGAATTCCATACGTCGGGCTTGCACTTGGGCGCCCTCGGCAGAAAGATACATTCCATAGCACATGGGAGCTGGGCCCTACTTGCAGGTTGCCCCCCTGCAAAGCGCACGCACTCTTGGTAAGCACACCGCGCGCCAATTGCCGCCAGGCGCGCGAAAAATCTTGTTTGAGGCTTACAGAATAGGGTCCAAAATGATTCCAGCCGCCTGCGCAAGGCGACGTGCTAGCAGCCAGATCCGCGTAGTCCTACCGGCAAGAACGGCGCGTCCCCGGCAAGATTTGCCGCTAGCGGCGAGTTGCGGCGAGTTGCGGCGAGTTGCGAGTTGCGAGTTGCGAGTTGCGGGTTGCGGGTTGCGGGTTGACGGGTGCGAATCGATGCTCACTGGGCCGCGAGTGAGCCTACGATTCCGCCCCCTTTCGTTTCCTGCCCCTTTGATCGTCATTCCCGCGCAGGCGGGAATCCACACCCCACAGCAAGCTGTTCACCAAAGCTTACGTAAGACGTACGTAAGACGTACGTAAGGCATACGAGGGTGGCACCCAATGCTGGTAACGATTTTGTGGGCAGTGGCGGGTGCAGGAACGGACTGGCACGGATTTGTCATCCGTGGGTGGCATCGGTTGGCGAAGCCTACCGATGTGACGCAGTCACAAGAGGTTTCTGGGGAATTTTAGAGATGTCTGCGCGGCCAATGAACCTACCGCTAGCATTTTGCTTGCCAAATACGGGCTTCCGTTGGGCGCCCTGGGCTCATTGGCAGTGCAGAGGGCAATA
>CAMYJY010000040.1 GCA_947258835.1 uncultured Pirellulales bacterium | reverse complement strand
TCCGCGATCGCGCCAGCCGTGCCTTGCAGCAGCCCGTCCGCCGCGCGGTGATTACGGTTCCCGCCTTCTTTGATGAACATCAGCGGCAGGCCACCCGCGAGGCGGGACAGCTGGCGGGATTGCAAGTCGAACGCATCCTCAACGAGCCCACGGCGGCCACGCTGGTGTACCATGCCGGCTCACAAGATCAAAAACATATCGTGGTGTATGACTTTGGTGGTGGAACGTTCGACGTCTCGGTGGTGCGGATGGAAGCCGGCGTGGTGGAAGTCTTAAGCAGCAAGGGAGATACGCACCTCGGTGGTAATGATGTGGATGAGGTGCTGCTGAACCATGTGGCCGATCAATTCCAAGCCGAGCATGGCCTGGATTTGCGGGCACAGGCAGCCACGAAGCACCGCTTATGGCAGGCCTGCGAACAGGCCAAGATCCAGCTTTCCGTCGAGGAGTCGGTACCCATCATGGCGGAGTTGATTGTGGAACAGGAGGGGCAGCCGCTGAACCTGGATACGACAATTACGCGTGATCGTTTCGAGGAGCTGATTGCACCGCTAGTCGATCGCACGATCACCAGTGTCGACCAAGCGCTGCGGGAGTCCGGGCTGTCCATGCACGAAATCGATGACCTGGTGTTGGTGGGCGGCTCGACGCGGATTCCCCTCGTACAGCAGCGATTACGGGAAGAATTCCTCCGTGAACCGAGTTGGTCGGTGGATCCCGATTTGGCGGTGGCGCTGGGGGCGGCCGTACAGGCCGCGATGATTGATGGTCAGACGGCGGGGCCGGTGTTGGTGGATGTGGTGGGCCATACGCTGGGCATTGAAGCCTGTGAGGGCTTTTCTTTTGAGGGACCGCAGATGGTTTTCTCGCCGATCATCCATCGCAATACCCCCTTGCCGGCCCGCTACGAGCACGCCTATTCCACCATGCATGAAGAGCAGGAGCGGGCGGAGATCCACGTTTTGCAAGGGGAGTATCCGGAGGTCCACCGCAATCGATCGATCGGCAAGTTTTACTTGGACCTGGAGCCGGGTGGGGGGGAGCGCAGCAAAGTTGTCGTTCGTTTCGATCTGACACTGGACGGGACCTTGCTGGCCACGGCCACGCAATCCGCCACGGGAATCCGCAAGGAGCTGAGGATCGACAATGCGCTGAGTCAATTCCAGGCCGACGAGCGGGACCATGCCCAAGCCCGCTTGGGGGCGATGTTCGATGCCTCGGACGAACTGCAGGATGACACGGACCTCCCGTCGCCCAAGATCTGGAAAGCTCACCAACGGCAAACAGACCCACCTGCGGCCGAGGCGCATCGCGCGCGGCAGGGGGCAGCGGCTGAAAAATTTCCCGCCGCCACCGCGGTGCTGGAAAAAGCAACGCAGCTGGGGGCGTCGCTGGACGGGGAGGATGCCGCGGACATTCAAACGCTGAGTGCGGACTTGCAGCAGGCGATGGCCCGCGACGACGCGCTGGCGGTGGCTAGCCTGAGCGAGGAACTGGACGATATTTTGTTCTATGTCCAATGACCCATCATTCCAATGCCCCGTCTGCCGCGCCCGGCAGACGCTTCGCGATACCTGTCGTCGCTGTACGGCGGATCTGCGGCTGGTGGTCCGTGCGCACCGCCGGGTGGCTCATTTGGTGGCCCAGCGGCAGCGGGCCCAGGCAGAGGGAGATTGGTTGCGTGAGCAAGCGGTCGCCGTGGAGTTGAGTTTACTCGCGCCGCGGCGGTGATTGGTCGATAAAACGCTCCAGATCCGACGCGGGCTTATGAATATTCATTACAGATGTCAGCCTAGTGCTCACCCTGCTTTCCCATCCTCCGCAGACGACTTCAATCACTTTCACGTTTGTATCGTCGATCCACATGACTCTGGACAATTCCTAGCAGCTAATCCTCCAGCAGTTTGCGGAGTACGGTCTGCAGAATCCCGCCATTGCGGTAGTAGTCTAGTTCTACCGGCGTATCAATCCGTACGGTCATCATGAATCTAGTTTCCCCGCGCTGCTCGCTGTGGGCCACGACGGGGAGCTGCTGGCGCGGCTGCAGGTCATCCCCCAGCTCGGCGATTTCAAACACCTCTTCGCCCGTCAGGCCGAGGGACTGCCAAGTGCTGCCGGGGGCGAACTCCAACGGCAGCACACCCATCATCACCAAGTTGCTGCGATGGATCCGTTCATAGCTGGCGGCCAGCACGGCTCGGACTCCCAGCAGGAAGGTGCCTTTGGCGGCCCAGTCGCGGCTGCTGCCGGTGCCGTACTCGGTGCCGGCCAAGACGACCAGCGGTGTGCTGGCCGCCTGGTATTTCATGGCCGCGTCGTAAATGGACATGGTCTCACCAGCCCCGGCCGCTTGGTCATCGAGGGGCAAGTAGCGGGTTACGCCGCCCTCGGTGCCGGGGGCCAGCTGGTTGCGGATGCGGATGTTGGCAAAGGTGCCGCGAGTCATGACCCGGTCGTTACCGCGGCGGCTGCCGTAGCTGTTGAAATCTCGCGGTGTCACGCCCGCGGCCTGCAGGAATTTTCCGGCCGGGCTATCGGCGGCGATGGCTCCGGCGGGGGAAATGTGGTCGGTCGTGGTGGAATCACCCAGCAGGGCCAAGCAGCGGGCACCGGTGATGGGCGTGATCGGACCGACTTCCCGCTGGAGATTGACTAAGAAGGGCGGTTCTTGGATGTAGGTGCTCTGGTCATTCCAAGCGTAGAGCTCGCCGCCACTGATTTCGATGGCATTCCACTGGGGATTTTTTTGCCACACATTGTCGTATTGCTGGCGAAACATCTGAGGGAGCACGCAGCTGGCGACCACTTGCTGGACTTCTTCATGGGTAGGCCAAATGTCGGCCAGCAGCACGGGCTGGCCGTCTTGGTCTTGGCCCAGGGGTTCGGTGGAGAGGTCGATATCGGTGGTACCGGCCAAGGCGTAGGCCACCACCAGCGGGGGGCTGGCCAAATAGTTGGCCTTCACCTGGGGGTTGATCCGCCCCTCAAAATTGCGATTGCCGGAGAGCACGCCGGAAACGATGAGATCGGCCTCAGATACGGCCTGCGAGACGGGCTCGGGCAGTGGCCCGCTGTTGCCAATACAGGTTGTGCAGCCGTAGCCCACGGTCTGAAAGCCGAGGGTGTTGAGGTCTTGATCCAGACCGGCCTGGGCCAGGTAATCGGTGACGACCCGCGAGCCTGGCGCGAGGCTGGTTTTGACGTGGGCCGGTACGCGGAGTCCCTTGGCAACCGCCTTCTGAGCGACGAGTCCTGCCGCCACCATCACCGCGGGGTTGGAGGTGTTGGTACAGCTCGTGATGGCGGCAATGGCCACCGCACCATGGGTGATGGTAGAGCTGTCGCCATTGTTTTCTACGGTAGCGGAGCGTTTTAACCCGTCGCTATCCAGTGCAAAACCTTGGGGACCGACCGGTGCCCGCAGGGCGTCTTGAAATGCCTGTTTCATGTGGGACAGGGAGACCCGATCTTGGGGGCGTTTGGGCCCGGCCAGGCTGGGCTCTACCGTCGAGAGATCCAGCCGGACGGTTTTGGTGAACGTGGGTGTGGGGGTGTCGTCGGTGCGGAACAGGCCTTGCTCTTTGGTATAGCGTTCTACCAGTTCGACTTCTTGGTCGGTCCGTCCGGTCCGGCGGAGGTAGGTGAGAGTTTCTTGATCGATGGGGAAAAAGCCCATCGTGGCCCCGTATTCGGGGGACATATTGGCAATCGTGGCCCGATCGGCCAGCGTCATGTGGGAGACGCCTTCTCCAAAGAACTCGACAAATTTGCCCACCACCTTTTCGCGGCGGAGGATTTCGGTGACGGTGAGTACCAAGTCGGTGGCGGTGGCACCCGGGGGCAGTTGGCCTGTCAGCTCCATGCCCACAACTTCTGGCATCAGCATGTAAATCGGTTGGCCCAGCATGACGCCTTCCGCTTCGATGCCGCCGACTCCCCAGCCCACCACGCCCAGTCCATCAATCATGGTGGTGTGGCTATCGGTACCAACGAGCGAATCGGGCACGGCCACCGGGCCGGCGTGGTCTTCGCGGAGAAACACGCACTTGGCCAGGTATTCGAGGTTGACTTGGTGGACGATGCCTGTGCCGGGCGGTACGACGCGGAAGTTGTGGAAGGCGTCCTGACCCCAGCGGAGGAATTCATACCGTTCCCGGTTGCGGGAAAATTCTAGTTCGATGTTCAAATCCAGCGCGGCGTCGGAGGCAAAATGATCGACTTGCACGGAGTGGTCGATCACGAGATCTGCGGGGACGAGCGGATTGATCTTGTTGGGGTCACCGCCGAGCCGCTGCATGGCGGAGCGCATGGCGGCCAGATCGACCACCGCGGGGACCCCGGTAAAATCCTGCAACACAACGCGGGCCGGTTTGAAAGGAACTTCGACGGCACTGCCGACACCCCGGCTGGCGGCCCACTGGGCTAGATTTTTGACATCGTCTTCGGCGACCACATACCCGTCGCAGTTGCGCAGGCAGGATTCGAGCAGCACGCGGATAGAAAAAGGCAGCGCGCTCAGCTGGGTCAGGCCAGCGGCTTCGAGCTGGGAGAGGCGATAAATGCCGGCGGCTCCGTGGCCTGTGTCAAAGGTATCGCGGGCGCCAAAGGGATCGGTTTTTAAGGGGGGCGTGGGCATGTGGTGGGGACCTAAGGAATCCGTAGTTTAAGGCAGGGGGATCAGGCAATGCTGCCCTGCTGAGCTGTCCAAGGGGCCTATTTTATCGCGGATCTCGTCGTTTGTCTGGGAGTTCGAGGGGGTCAGGCACATTTTTTCGGCGTTTGTGCTGGATAGTGGTCCTCAGGCTGGACGCGCCGAAAAAATGAGCCAGACCCCGTCGACTGTTCGAGGGGTTCCAGTCATTCCCGCGCAGGCGAGAATCCAGTAGCAGTGCCAGTGGTCTAGATTCCCGCCTTATAGAATGACTGGAACCCGCCAAGACTACCACTGACATCGTGACCAGCGGTGGGTCCACCCGGGATTCGCGTCAGAGGGTAGGAGCATTCACTCCGACCAAGGTGCCCCCCGAGACAAGTAGGCTAAAATCTCTTGTGACTGCGTCGCATCGGTAGGCTTTGCCAACCGATGCGACCCAGCATAGTGAAACGTCGTTGCTTTGTTTCGTTGTGGTTCTTTACGGGGACCTAATGCTTAGCCAAGATTTCTTGGCGGTAGCGGCGCATGACGTCGCTGCGGAGGAGCAGGCCCACCAGGCGGCGGTGGGGGCCGACGCCAACTTCCACGGGCAGCGTTTCCACGTCGCGGGTGCCAAAGTCGCGGAGGGCCTCGATCAGATTTTCGGCCGGCGAAACGGAGATGGGCGAGCGCATGGCGATATCTTCGGCGTTGACGAGGTGGGGAGAGATGTCGCTGTCGAGTACGCGGTGCAGATCGCTGGGGCGGATAATCCCGATCAATTTTCCTTCGTTCATGACGGGGAGGCTTTCGATCCGCGGATTCTCCCGCGCGACGCGGACGATCTCCTGCACGGTATCGGTATGTCGTAGGATCGGGAAACTGCAAATCATCACGTCACGCACCATGATATGGTCGAGTCGATGCAGATCATGGCCGCGGGCAATGGAGCCCCCCCGGCGGTTGAGTTTTTTATAGTAGATGCTTTCGGGCTCGATAGAGCGCGAGACTAGGCTGGCGACACCGGCGGCGGCCATGATGGGCAGGATCACCTGGTAATTGCTGGTCATCTCATACACGATTAGGATGGCGCTGAGCACGCCGTGGGTGGTGCCAGCCACCACCGCCCCCATTCCCACCATGGCGTAGACTCCCGGGGCGTTGCTGTAGGCTGGCAGCAGAAGATTGGCCAACAAACCCACGCAGGCACCCAGGCAAGCGCCTAGGTAGAGCGAGGGTGCAAACACGCCGCCCGATCCGCCGCCGGCCAAGGTCATGCTGGTGAGCAGTGGTTTGAGGAAGACCAGGGGCAACAGCCAGGCGAGTTGTTGCCACAACTCCGGGCCGGAGAGCAAGATGGTTTTGGTATTGTCCTGGCCTGTGAACTTGCCGATCCACTGCCTGGTGGTGGCGGCCAGATCACGCGGACCGGCCTCCTGGTCTTGCCTGATATCCAGGTGCAGGGCGTGATCGACCACGCCATAGCCGACACCTAGTAATGGGGGGATCTGTGCCTGCTGCGTCTGCGGCACGTCGGCGCCAGCGGGTGGTTGGAGCGGGTAGAGAATTCCCGCGCAGCCGATCACGGTTCCCAGGGCCAAGGCCCGCGTCCACCACTGAGGAAGCCATTGCTCCGCGAGGTCTTCGACGCGGTAGAGGATTTTAATAAAGCCGGCTGCCGCCAACCCGGCCAGTAGTCCCAGGATCAGGTACGATGGCAGCTGTTGCCAGGCCCCCGCGAAGTTGTAGTTCAGTTCCAGAAAAGCCGGCTCGAAGCGATGTTCGCCAATATGTTGTTGGACGACATCGGCCAGCACACTGGCGATAACAATGGGGGTGAGGCTTTCGACCGCGAAACTGCCGAGAATGATTTCGCTGGCAAACATGACCCCGGCCAAGGGGGCGTTGAAGGTGGCACTAATGCCGGCCGCTGCGCCGGCCGCCACCAACACCTTCACGTTGCGGGGAGAGAGTTTGAACCATTGGCCGGCAGTACTGCCGAGGGCCGAGCCAATCTGCACAATAGGACCTTCGCGACCGATCGAGCCGCCCGTGCCAATGCAAAACCCGCTGGCCAGGATTTTGACCAGGGCCACCCGCGGTTGGATCACGCCATCATGACGGGTGACGGCGTTGATCACCTCCGGCACGCCGTGTCCCTGTGCTTCCGGGGCAAATTTCCGCGTGAACCAGGACACCAGCAGCAGCCCCAGGGCGGGGATGAACGCCAGCGCGGCTAGCCACCACCGCTGCGAAGCTGCTGCAGCGAGGGTACTTTCTACGGTGGCGTGGGAAACCGTATGGATCAGCCAGGTAAATAGGGCGGCTCCGTAGCCGGCTAGGACGCCTACGGTGCCGGCCAGCAGGACGGTCCAGGTATTGGGGGAAATCGTGCCTCGGCGGACGAAGTTTTTGAGATGCCGGGCCGTGGAGCCGGTCCAGCCGGGAGGGGCGTCGGGATTGGAGGGTGAGGACTCCGGCATAGCAGCTCAGTGGGTCGGCGGGAAAATTAGGATGGAACTAGGGGGCGAGAGCGGCTGGCCCCAAAAAATAGGGGCTTCCGCTGGCGCGGCCAAGCAGCTGATGACTGCCACGGATCGCAACCACGGACAGCTCACGTCGCCTGCCATACAGAACAGAAAATGTGCCCTCTGCCTGGTCCGCGCCCGGCGGGTCGTTCACGAAACATGCACGGACCCTGGAGTTCTAGCCTAGTGTTTGTTGTTCCCTACCGCCAGTCAAATAACCACAAGTGAGATGGAATTTCGCCCCGGCCTGCCACTGGGCCGTCGGCCAGCGAGCTACCGCTCGGAGGGTACTTGTCTGCCTTCGTAAAGGGGCTAGCAGCAAGAAAAAACCACGACGAAACAACGGAAACAACGAATCAACAAACGAAAAATAAGTTCCTGTTCGTCGTCGCGTTGTTTCGTTGTGGTTCCTTTGCTGCCACAGGAGCGGGAGGCGGGCTCTCCCACCCTGGGGAAACTCGAATGCGTCGACAACCTCACGCGATTGCGTACAATATGGGGTGGGTCTATCTCCCAGTGAGGGGCTTGTGGACGCGCTTACCAACAGATTTTTTATGCAGGGGGAGTTGTGTGTCTGCATTAAGGACACGCGTGGGAGGGTGCTCTATCAAAACGTGGCCTGCCGCAGGTTATGTGGCGAGAGGATCTCTTTAAACTGTGCCAAGCGGGGGTGCATGCTCCGTTATGTTTTTGATGCGCACACACCCGAGTGTGATGAAGGGACCCAATATTTTCCGAATCAGAAGCTGCATGGCAAAGATTACGACATTCTGTTCATTAACGACCGCCGGTACCTGACAACTCTCTTGTATCCGTTGGCAAATAGGTACCGCACGGAAACCCTGTGTTTGTCCGCCTTCAAATTGACCACACGGGAGCGGCAGGTTGCTAGCTTGGCGATGCGCGGATATTCCAACGCTCGCATCGCACGTGAACTGCGGATTGCGAAAGGCACATTGAAAAAGCATTTGAACAATATCTACGGGAAACTACCTCCCGGGGTTTTATTACGCTAAGCCTGCTGGACCGTACCTACCGCGTGCCGCCCCGGGTGTGGGAACGGACTCCGCCAGGCGGCAGGGCGTCACGGGGTCTGGCTCATTTTTTCGGCGCGTGGGGCCGTTGGAACCACACCCACTGCAACCGCCGAAAAAATGTGCCTGACCCCTTCGAACTCCTGACCCCTTCGAACTCCGTGCTGTACTACTAACGGTAAAAATCTTTGAATCTTGCGCAAATTTGAGCGACCAACGGGAGCGTGCAAGCGCTTTCCGAGCGGCAGCTCGCTGTGGTTGGCGGCCCCCCGTTCAAGCCGGGGGCAGGCCCTGCCGCCCTGTGTTCATGGCAGCCGCGCGAGGTGCGCGAATTACCCCCTCTGGAAAAGGGAAGGCCCCATCGCCAAGGGGGCCCTGAGGGGTTAGAATGGGCCCTTTTCACATCCTGACCTTAGCTCTCAGCATCTGCCTGGAGCGGGAGCAGATTTCCAGAGTGTGTTTGGCTGGAGCTCGTCGGGGTCCACGCCAGTGCGGCCCGGGGCACCGCTGAGCAACTTGAAATTTGCTCGCCAAGTTACAAGGAAGTTGTGCACCCATGACCCAGCGAGCCTTTAATTTTTCGGCCGGTCCGGCCGTATTGCCAGAACCCGTACTCGAACAAGCGCAGCGGGAGCTCCTCGTGTTGCCCGGGGCGCGGGCCTCGGTGATGGAAATTAGCCACCGGAGTGGCACGTTCAAGGAAATCATCGCGGCCGCCGAGGCCAATCTGAGGACGCTGCTGGCGATTCCCGACAATTATAGTGTGTTGTTTTTGCAAGGGGGGGCGCGGCAGCAGTTTTCCATGGTGCCCATGAACTTGCTGACCCCGGACTGTCCGTCGGCCGACTACATCCTGACGGGGGCCTGGGGCCGTCATGCCTTGAAGGAGGCCCACAAGTGTGGTGCGATGCGGACCGCTTGGGACGGTTCGGAGGGCAATTTTAGCACCCTGCCCCCTGCGGACGCCCTCGACCTTGCCGCAGACGCGGCCTATGTGCACTACACCTCCAACGAAACGATTCAAGGCGTCCAGTTTCCCGAGGAGCCTGCCACGGGGGATGTGCCGTTGGTATGCGATGCCTCAAGTGACTTTTTGCATCGGCCGCTGGATATCAGCCGCTACGGGTTGATTTACGCCTGCGCGCAGAAAAATATTGGTCCGGCCGGCGTCACTGTGGTTGTCATCCGCAACGATTTACTGGAGCGGAGTTGTGAGACCTTGCCCTCCTCGCTGAACTACCAGGCCCAAGCGAAAGCCGGCTCCCTGCTCAACACGGCCCCGACCTTTGCCATTTATATCGTGCGCTTGGTTACCGAGTGGCTGCTCCACGAGATGGGTGGGTTGGACAAGATGTATGCCCTCAACCAGGCCCAGGCCGAGCAGCTCTACCAGGTAATCGATCGGAGCGCAGGTTTTTACGAGGCGCATGCCGAGCCCACGTGTCGCTCGTTGATGAACGTGGTTTTTCGTCTTCCCAATGACGAATTGACCGCCCAATTCATCTCCGAGGCAGCGCAGCATCACCTCACCGCACTGGCCGGTCACCGCTCGGTGGGCGGTATTCGGGCCTCAATCTACAACGCCATGCCCGCGGCAGGCGTAACAGCCCTGGCAGACTTTATGGCCGATTTCCGAAACAAGCATGCCAACTAGTGTTTTTTTCTTCCTGTTTATTGTTTTGATCATGTTTGCCCTCGGTATTGCCCCGACGATGGGTCTCGGGCGGAAACGTGGTCCGTGGGATTTACACCCGTTGGTTGCGCACTTAACATGCGGGCACGGTGCCCGCATGCTTCAAAAAGCTAAGACTCCAACCCCAGAGTTAAAAAATGCCCCAGGTAATTGTTCTTGACGATTTGGCCCGCGAGGGTTTGGAGCTGCTGGCCGCGGCGGATGGTATCGAGTACGAAGTCCGCACAGGACTTAAGGGGGACGATTTACGCACCGCTCTTGAGGACTTTGACGGTGCGATTTGTCGTAGTGGCGTCAAGCTGACACCCCCCGTGCTGGAGGGCAACAAGCGTCTGAAGGCGATCGTGCGGGCTGGCGTGGGGACGGACAATATTGATAAACCAGCAGCCACCCGGAGTGGCATCGTCGTGATGAACACGCCTGCGGGCAACACGCTGAGCACGGCCGAGCAAACCATCACGCTGATGTTGGCCCTGTCAAGAAATGTGGCACCGGCCTACCAAGGCCTGATCGAAGGCCGCTGGGACCGCAAAAAATACATGGGCACCCAGGTGGCCGGCAAAACACTGGGGGTGGTGGGCCTGGGCCGGATCGGCTTGGCCGTTGTCCAGCGGGCACAGGCCTTGGAGATGAAGATTTTGGGATTTGATCCGTTTTTGTCCGCAGACCGTGCCCAGGAACTAGGCATTGAAACGGTGGAGACGGTCGACCACATGCTGCCCAAAATTGATTACCTCACGGTGCATACGCCGCTGACGGAGGAAACCAGAAATCTGATTGATCTGCCGCAACTGGAGCTCATGAAGCCCGGGATGCGGCTGATCAACTGTGCCCGCGGTGGTGTCTACAACGAAGCTGCCCTGATGGCGGGGCTGGATTCGGGAAAAATTGCGGGAGTGGCCCTAGACGTTTATGCGGAGGAGCCGTGCACCGACAGTCCCCTGTTTGGCCAGCCGGGTGTGCTGTGCACGCCTCACTTGGGTGCTAGTACCGAAGAGGCCCAAACGCAAGTGGCCGTGGAAGCCG
>CAMYJY010000039.1 GCA_947258835.1 uncultured Pirellulales bacterium | reverse complement strand
GTGGGACACACCCAATGTGCATGAAATCACTGCTGCTGCTTGGGCGCAACTTTCGTGCCGAACGGGATTGGGACACACCCGTAGGCTGGGGCGAAGCCCTGTTGTTTATACACAAGTCCTCTTTTTTGGCCCGAACTCTAGCCACGCAGTGGCAAAGTCGCACATTCTGCGGATGCCGACCCAGACTGCTTGTGGCCCGGGAGGCGACTCGCCAGGTCGGTTGTTGTAGCCTCCGAGGCGTGCTAGCAGCGGCATGAATTCGGACAACGGAGGTGGAGTGTCCGGAATTTCCTCTTTCGTCGTGACCTTCCAAACAGACATCCACTCGCAATCATCAAAGACGGCATCGCAAGGCAGGGACGGACATTCGCGATTCAAGTGCGTGAGGTACATCACCCGCCAGGCGATGATCCTGTAGAATGCAAGACAGTTTTTGACACGACGCATCGTTTCTAGTTGAATCTCTTCGACACGGCACCCCGTCTTGAGAACGCGAAAATAAACTTCCACGGTCCACCTTGCCACGTAGTAATCAATCACCTGCAAAATGTCTTTTACCGAATCGATCGGCAGAGACGTGATGAGTATCCAGGAAACATCCGTTTCGTCCCCAGGTCCATGGACCTCTTCGGCTAAGACCACGTTATAAGTCACGGTCGGTAAAGAAGAACGGGCGTGCGGTGGTTTGACAGTGATTTCAATAGCACGAATCTCTAGCTCTGCCTGACGTGCTTTGCGTTTAGGAGTTTGAGGAAGATCGATGGTCCGCATGGTGCGGAGTTCTGAGGCACGCACCTCATCCCATACTTTGCGATAAACGGCTGGACCCGAATCGGGATCACGCTCCGGAGTACAGCGTTCTATTTTCGAACGAATAATGAAGTCCGCAGGCGTAGGATGCTGTTCGGCTTCCATGAAAATATCATAAATGTCCGCTTCACGATCAGCGACATTTATAATCTGCGTCGTAGGAGTCGCACCTGACAACTGCGATGCCAGGCGATATCCGGTGAGCCAACGAAGACTTTCCTTTTCTTCAATCGGCAGGGTACTACGCTCTTTGGTTTTGCCGAGAGTTTCTGGCGTACGGTCGAACTCTTCCACCCCCACCACACCTAGGCAAAGTCGATCCGGAGTGACGGCAAGATGCGTGTGATCATAAAGTCCCAAACGATCTTCTTGATTCAAACAGTTGGCATCCTCAGGGGGATGGGAACTAAAGTCTAGTTCCGTGGTGTCTTGCACGATCAAAACGACAGGGTGCTCCTGGATGCGACCCTTGGTCGCCTCCACATGAGGCTGCAAGATTTGAGTCGACTCAACAGCTGAATTCTTAAAAAATCGGTAAGCGGCCAGCGTGTCACCCCAGCCATCACAGGCAGAGTTGATACTCGCCTGAGGATTGGCTGCCAGGGATTCGAGAATGGCCTCACTACGCCTATTCAATCGCTTGTCTCCTAAATCAATGCCCTCAAGTTCCTTCACAATTCCTTCACACATTGTTATGCTCCATGCAATATTGGCAGGTTAGTCACTGCCAGAATTGCTGGCGCAAATCTTGTGCCAAAACTGGTCGGAATCGCTAAAATTTTCGGAAACTTGTGTATAAACAACAGGGCGCAGCCCCACCACCAACCCTCATAAATTGTCGCCACCGTGCCAGGCGTCACGATTTCGGTTCGCCCCACCATCGTTGTCTTGAGATGACGTCGAAACGCAATAGTTAAAACCGCACAGACCCGTTACGGCAAGTAGTCCCAGCAAGCCCCAGCCAAGGCCTTCATCCACGGAGGCAAATCGGGAAACTAGGCCGAACAGGGAGCCAGAAACTAGATGTGAGGTCATATCCCCGCCGGTGGCCACAGATGGTACAGCATCAGGTACACGATAACACCCGTCACCGAGACGTACATCCAGATGGGAAAGGTCCACCTCGCCCAGCGGCGATGCCTGGCGCGTTGCGTGGCGCGCTCTGCCTCGGTCAAGGCACCGCCCCACACGCCCGTCCCCCGCAAGGCCAGCCAGATCGTGACCACTGCCAACCAGGGTACGGCGGCCGCCAACACCACATGTGTTAGCAAAATCAATAAGTACATGTAGCGTACCGCGCCCGGATGCGTAAACTTTACGCTGCCCTCCAGGCCGTGGTAGGTAAGATAACTCATCAAAAACAAACACGATACGCCAAAGGCGGCCAGCATCACGCGGCCGTGTGCCTGTGGCCGACCTTGTTTGATCAAGCGGTAGCCCAGGACCAACAACACGGCAGCCAAGGCATTCAGCGCGGCATTCAGATGGACTAGCGGATGCGCTGCCACCAGCAGAGCAAGCTCGTTCACAATAAATCCCCCGTGGTCCGCGTCCCGGCGATCCGCCAGGATAACGCCAGCATGAGGACGGCAAAACCTAGTGTGACCAGCCAGCACATGGTCAGCGAGGGCAGTGCGTCGAGAGCGGGAGCGGCTCCGTCAAACTGGAGATAATGCCGTAGCCCGGCCACCCCGTAGGTGAGCGGGTTCCAACGCGAAAGCCACGTCAACCAGCTGCCCGGCACGTCAGGAAACAAGGAGCCGGAGAGCAGCCACATGGGAAACAGGAAAACGCTCATGATGGCGTGAAAACCCTGCGTAGAATCCATCCGCCAAGCCAAGAAAAATCCCAAGGCCGTCAGCGCGATGGCGATAGCCACCATCAGCAGCACCGCCGCTACTACCTGGCCTAGTGCACTGGCAAGTCCCAGCGTGAGCCATCCCAAGGCCAAAAACAACAGGGCTTGTAGCATGGCAATGGTTGCCCCGCCGCCAATCTTACCTAGCACCATGGCCCAACGGGGCGCCGGTGCCACCAAGACCGATTGCAAAAATCCTTCGCGGCGATCTTCGATGATGGAGATGGTGGCAAAGATCGCCGTAAACAACAAAATCATGGCCAACGTGCCGGGGAAGAAAAATGCGTACCCCAAGTCGCTGCTGCGCAGCCCCGCGCTAAACAACAACCAAAACATGATGGGCTGTACCAGCGCGCCCACGACGCGATTCCGCTGCCGAAAAAAACGCACCAGCTCGCGCTGAGCCAGCGTGGCGATCACAGGGGCCGCGGCCGTGGATTGTGAGGAAGGCATAGCTGTCTCTTTTTACTTCCAGTGAAGTCTTATTTTCAGTTTGAGGTTTTTATTCCACGTCTGCCAAAAAACGATGACCGGTGCGGTCAATAAATACGTCTTCCAGGGTGGGCTTGCCCAGGGTAATGGACTGGATTTCATCAGGAAAGGCCTCTACCAGCCGGCTAATCCAGTAGTGTCCCTGGGGTTGCTCCAAGCGGACGGTGCCGTCCAGCACGGTGGCAGCGCAATCCAATTGCCGGGTGATGGCCTCGGCCAAGGCCACCGGTTGTGCGGTACGAATGGTAATGGAATCTCCACCGATGGCCGCTTGCAGGGCCGCCGGGGTATCCAGGGCCACCAGCCGGCCGGCATCCATAATCGCCATCCGATCAGCCCGCTCGGCCTCCTCCAGTAAGTGGGTGGTTAGCACCACGGTCATTCCGTCCTGCTTGACGGCTTGCTGCAGGTATTTCCATAAATCGGCACGGGCACCCGGATCGAGTCCGGTGCTGGGCTCATCCATCAGCAGCAAGTTGGGCCGATGCAGCATGCCCTTGGCCAGCTCCACCCGCCGGCGCTGTCCTCCCGAAAGCGTTTCCACCCGCTCCTGGACTCGTTCCTCGAGCCCCAGTGCCGTCAGCAGCTCCGTTTGCCGCTGCTGCAGCGGTTGATGCGCCAGCCCATACAGGCGTCCTTGATGTTTGAGGTTTTCGGCCACCGTCAGCTTTTTGTCCAAGCTCGGTGCCTGAAAAACGACTCCCAGTTGGCGCCGCACTGCATTGGGCTCGGTCCGCAGGCAGTGTCCGCACACCGACACCGCACCCGTTTGGAGCGGGATCAGCGTCGAGAGCACGCGAAACAGGGTTGTTTTGCCGCACCCGTTGGGGCCGAGCAACACAAAAATCTCACCCGCCGAGACCTCGAGCGAAAGCTGATCCACGGCCACCCGCTGGCCGTAGTGATGAGAAAGCTGGGAGATGGTGAGTGCATTGCCGGTGGCCATAGTCAATCACGCTTTTTACAGTGTTGTCACCAGCAGCAGGAGCCAAGCCGGCAGGTAGAGCAGGGTGGTGCGGAGCAGCCAGCGGGCAGACGTTTCATCGCGGGCCAGGGCAAAACGGATCGCCATTGCCAACTGCACGGCCCCCAAGCAACAAGTCCCAGCCAGGTAGACCTGCGGGCTGCCACTGCCGGACAGAGGGAGCATACTCACCGGCAGCAAGAGCAAGGCCCCACTCACGGCTTGTTGACCACAGCGCCTGCCCGAGGGATCCACGACCGACAACATTTGTTGCCCGGCCAGCCGATAATCCTCCCGGTACAGCCAAGCGATCGCCATAAAATGCGGAAACTGCCACAGGAACAGTACGGTCACCGGGACCCAGGCCACCCACGTCAAAGCCGCGCCCGTGGCGGTCCAGCCCATCAACATGGGCAGCGCACCGGCCACCGCACCCACGGCGGTATTTAGTGGCGTGCGTTTTTTCAGGGGAGTATACACGAGCACGTAAATCGACCAGGTGGTCAGCCCCAGCCCGGCGGTGAGCATGTTCACCCGCAACAACAACCAGCCCAGGCCGAGGGTCAAGCAGAGTGCCGACAGCAGCAAAGCCTCCAGCGGGGAAACCCGGCCCGTGGGCAAAGGACGATTGGCCGTGCGTGGCATGAGGGCGTCGCTCTGGCGTTCCCACAGACCATTGGCAACGCTGGCACTGGCTGCTACCAGGGCGATGCCCAACAGGGCCTCGAGAATGACGCGAACTTCCACCCCGGAGGGCAGGGCCACACGCGCGGCCGCTGCCGCGACGACCAGTTCCATCACTAGGATCTTGGGCTTGGCCATTTCCCAGTAACTGGCCAACCGGTCCGTGCAGGATGCCGCAGTTCGCTTTGTCATCGCCATGCCAGTGCTCATCCCAGCCCCCTCAGCGGGGAAGGCAGGTCCAGCCTGCGGGCCAAGCTGAGCGTGATGGTCAGTGTGGTGGCCAGAATTAGCGAGCCTACGGCCACGTGACACGTAATCAGCAAAGCGGACCAGAAGTTTTCGGCATGGTTGGCAAAAGTGACTTCCCCCCAGGCCAGCGCGGCCCACCGTGGCAGGCCGTACTTCACCAGCCATGTGCCTAGCCCGAGTCCCAGCTGCAGGCCCACCAAGACCAGTAAAAAAATTCCACTCCGCGGTGAGGGCGGTAGCGCCTGCTCCCGGCTGGAACGGAATAACCGCACCAGCAGGAGCATGATTTGTCCGGTCAGCACCAGGGCCAGGAATAGGTGAAAATAGACACCGACTTGGAAAATCGTGGCCGCGATCTCGCTGGTAAGCTGCGGGCTATGACGCACCACCGCACCCACCACAAGTTGCACGTAGGCCAGCACCGTACAGATGACGGCCAAACGGAAAAATTTTGGCAGACCTGCTGTGGCGGCAAGGTGCTGTGGATCGGTAAGCCGCCGAGGATGTTGCCACGTGGGGGACGTAAAAACCACCATCGCGACGCACAGTAAAAAAAATAGCGGGCCCGTGCAGCCGTGGAGCATGGCCAGCAACCGCTCATCCAGCAGCACCCGCATCCCTCCCAACACACCCTGCAAAATGACTCCCGCCAACAGCACCAGGCTGAATTTTCGTACCCAACTGCGCGATTCGCAGCCGAAGGTGACCAGCACCAAGCCGATCGATACAAAACCGGCCAGGGCCCCCAAGAGGCGATGGCCATGCTCGATAAACTTATCACCCGCCGAGCTGAGCCAATCGTACCAGAGAAAAAAAGTACCGTCGGAGGTGATCCAGTCGGGGAAAGCCATGCCCGCATCGGTGGTGGTGACCAAGCCACCGACCCAGATCAGCGGAAATGTCACCCCAGCAAGCAGCCAGGCGCAGCGATGGGGCCAGGGGGAGGGGCGGTGCTGGGGGGGGGCTGTGCTCTTCACGACAAAAGGTTGTGCTGCCTAGGCAAATGGTAGCGCCCGAAAGGAAACATTGCATTGTAGAGGCAAATTGCTGAGGGGACCAGTAATAAATTGAAACGGAAAACAAGGCTTCCATGAAGCCGGGCAGGTAAGTTTTTACCTGCCGCGTGATCGAAAATCCCAGCGAAGCCAATCCATTGGGCTGTCGATGGGTAAGTTCTCATCTGCCCAACGCCTAAAGCCCGAGAAAGAGGAATAATAAACTGCAGACATTTGGAGAGAGGGCCTGGGCGGCAAGCTATAGGCCGCTAGCGAGGCCTGTGGCAGCGGGAGGGGTCGCCAAGGACCGGTGACCACAGTTGAGCTGGTAACTGCCCATTCCACCCGACGCGGGTAACGATTTGATCCCAGCAGAAAAGGAGCAAGTTTGCACCAGGCTCTCCGCCGGATTCCCGCCACCCGCGTCATTCCCGCGCAGGCTCTCCGCCGGATTCCCGCCACCGGCGTCATTCCCGCGCAGGCGGGAATCTAGACCACTGACACTGCTACTGGATTCCCGCCTGCGCGGGAATGACGAAACACCTGCACTGCTCCTGGATTCCCGCCTGCGCGGGAATGACGAAACACCTGCACTGCTCCTGGATTCCCGCCTGCGCGGGAATGACGGAAACACCTTATAGCAGACAAAAAACGCCCACTGCCTGCACCCACAAAATCGTTACCAACGTTGGAGGCCACCCAACCCCATCGCCAATCATGACCTAGGATTTCACAAGGCCTAGTATTTCAAAAAGAACGTCCAAAACTCCGCGGTCCCTCTCATGATCAACGTCCAATCGTTCTGCAAAGCTTACGATTTGCACGTCGCCGTCGAAAACCTCACCTTCACCGTGGCGGCCGGAGAAATCCTCGGACTGATCGGCCCCAACGGCTCGGGAAAAACAACCACCATGCGAGCGCTCGCCGGTATCATCCCCTTCAACGCGGGCAGGCTTTCGGTGGCGGAATTCGACGTGAATGCCGATCCCGTCGAAGTCAAGGGGCGCACCGCCTACGTGCCTGACGACCCGCAGCTATTCAATGATTTGACCGTGGCCGAGCACTTTGCCTTTGTGGCCAGTGCCTACGGCGTCGACAGCTGGCAAGACGAGATGCACACTTTGCTGGAGCTGTTTGAGCTCACCGCTAAGATCGATGCCCAGGCCTCGGCTCTGTCACGCGGTATGCGGCAGAAACTTGCCCTGGCGTGCGCTTGGTTGTACCGCCCGTCCGCCCTGTTGCTGGACGAACCGATGACGGGTCTGGATCCAAGTGGTATTCGCAACCTCAAGCAATCGCTACGAGAACGAGCGTCCCAAGGGACAGCCGTTGTGATCAGTTCCCACTTGTTGGCCATGGTGGAGGACATTTGTTCCCACGTTTTGATCCTGAAGCAGGGCCGACAGAATTTCTTGGGTACGATCGATCAGTTGCGGAATCAATTTGCTGGTACCGATCACGAGGCCTCACTGGAAGACATCTTCTTCCGTGCCGTGGAATCCTCGCCAGTGCCAAGTGTTAATTTATCTCTGTCCATGGACTCCGTGAATGTGACTTGCTAGATTTCATGGATCTCTTCCTGCAACATCCAGCAACCGGTCGTTTGTTTTACCAACAGGGGCGTGCGCGGTTCGCACGGATACTGCACGGCTTTCGTACGCCCCGCCGCGCGCTGCTGTCCTTGTTGGCGGTGGTGTTGGCAGTCGTGTGGATTAGTCAGGCCCTGGTGGGCGTGTGTCTGCGCGACGCGGCCGATCCGGAACGGCTCCACCGCTGGTTGACCGTCGGGCTGACCGGCTTCGCGATGTGGAACCTGATCAAAACCATGTATCGCAAACCTGTCGAGCCTTTTGAATGGAGCGCTGCCGAACAAGAATGGTTGTGTGCCGCGCCGCTCAGCCGCGGGAACCTGATTCGCTATCGCCTGGGCTGTGTCTCGGCCGCGGCCATGGTCAAGTCTGGAATTTCTGTCAGCGTGATGCTTCCCGATTTGCACTTTGCGGCACTCGGCTTTGTCGGCTTCTACCTCGGCCTCATGATGATCGAGGTGCTGCGCCTGGCCATGGAAATTTTTGTCGACGGGCTGACCCCCAAACAACGCGCGCTGGGGAAACTGGTTGTTGGTGGTGCGTTGCTGGCGACGCTGCTGGTGGCCGTGAATTGGTACGCGGGTCAATGGAGGGCCGAGCGATTTGTTCACGTCGTTTCGCTGGCGTCTTGGCAATGTATTCAGGAAGGACTGCAGCGGATTCCTCACACCACCGTTGGCGGGTTGCTCTGCTGGCCTTGCGATAACCTGGTGGCGCGATTGATTTTTGCCGATCAGATGGGATGGTCGGTGTGGGCGCGGCTGAGCGGGGCAGCGGCTTTGTTGTGGGCCATGGTCCACGGATTGAACTGGCTGGATACGTGGATGCGCTGGACGCAGCAGGTCCGGGACAGACGCAATTGGAAAACGCTGATTTCCGCCGCAGCCAGGCAGCCAGATTCCGATCGCCCAGGACCGGCGCGTAAACGTCGTCGTCCCAGCGGAGGGGCCATGGGCGCGCTGGTCTGGCGTCAAGGCAACGGCTGCAGGTACTATCGGGGACCGGTGTTGTATGCGCTGGTCCTACCGATGTTGTGTTCCTTGGCACCGGCCTGGGGGCCCCAAACGGGCTGGGCCTTGGTGCAGGCCGTGATCCTCTTGCTGGGATTCTCGTCGTTTTTCTTGCTCCCCACGGCCTTGAAATTCGACTTTCGCAGAGATCTGGATCGCATCAGCGTGCTCAAGGCACTGCCCCTGAGGCCAGGCCAGGTGGTTGTTGCGCAACTGGTCGTGCCGGTCCTGGTAACTTCGCTGTTTCAACTGGTCACCCTGGTCGTCGCGATGCTCATCAAGCCCTTCGCGCCCGGCCTGCTGCTGGCGGCAATGGCGCTGCTGTTGCCCTTCAACCTGTTTGTTTTCGCCCTGGAGAATCTGATCTTCCTGCTGTATCCCTACCGCGTGACGGAAGAAAGCATTCGGGTTTTCCTGCGTACGATTTTGGCCTTTACGGCCAAGGGTGTCGTCCTGGGAGTCGTCGTGGCGATGGGCCTGCTACTGCAGCAAGGAAGCGCGGTGTTGGGCCAGGCGCTTTCTGTTTCCGCGCCCCAACTCGCCAGTCTGGTAATATTTGCCGTGACCTCGTTCGTGTTGGGCCTGGCGGGCAGTAGCCTGGTCATGGCGATTCTGGCACGCATTTTTAGAAATCTCGATCCGTCGCAGGACCTGTCCACCGCCACAGGGTAATACGATGGCTAATCCTATCCACAGCAGCAGCCCGCCGGTTGGCTCGGGAACCGCGGCCGCTGAGGCGACGGTCCCACCCTGAAAATTCAGCTGCCATGCTAAAAAATCGCAGCCGTCATAATCGGTGCCGTAGCCGCTTTTCCAGGCCGCCAGATCATCGCCATCCACGCGGCCGTCTCCGTTAAAATCTCCCTCCAGGCCGACGACCTCGAGCACCACGCTCTGGGGCTGATAATCGATTGTCCAGTGGAAGTTCTGAGGCAGCAGGAGCTCCTCAAATTCTCCCACAACGCCTGCGGCGGCTGTGAGGACGGTAAACATGTCTCCAACCTCGGGCCGAAAGTCGGTCGTCAGGGTAATTTCCAGCGTCCCCGCTAAAAAAGCAAACCGCTCCGCGGAAATTTGATCGTACTCCGTCTCCGCTACCGTTCCGCCCAGCTCCAGGGCCAGCGTGCCCTCCGCCAAATTGGACAAGTCCCCTCGGATTTCGAGTAGGCCCAGGGGGTCACCCGGTTCAATACGACCTGAGACGTTGCGTACGGCTCCCGTAACGGGGCCGGTACCCACAAACAGTTCTCCCGAGCCGGTCAGCGTGCCCTGCTCCAGGTGGATGAACTGCGCATCAATTTTTGCTTCGTTCCCCCGCAGCCACAGGCGTCCTCCCGCGTCAATATTTGTGGCACCATACGTCCTGAGGGTGGCACCGTCTTGAACTTCGACGGTCATCGGCGTGTTCCCAGAAATGGTCAGCTGATAGACGGTCGAGTCCGCCGTCACCTGGGCGGTTTGAGGGCTGCCAGTAAGATTGGAGACCTGAGTCACCCACATGCTGTTGGGTATCCCTGGTGCCGACCAGCTCTGCGGCGCGTCCCACGCGGCGGCTTCGGTGGCGGCGGCCCACGCGTGGGACTCGGTAACCGGGTCGCTAATGTAAAGGCTGGGGCCGGCCCCGCCTTGCCCCACCGACGGATTGGCGTCAATCACCAAATCGCGATCGGTAAATAAATGCATCCCCAAGATTCCATCGATAATATTGCCGGGGTCGTTGGGATTGGTCACGTCCAGCACCGCCAGCGGAACGCGTTGTTTGGTAAAAGAGCCTCCCACCGCATCGATCGTGAGGGTGTCCACATAAAATCCGGGAATGCCGCTGGAAATGCCGCCCGAGCCTTCGACTTCCAAAACAAAATCGGGGGTGTCCAGCACTGGATCAAACCCCAGACGGACAGCCGTGAGTTGGCTGACAACCGTCAAATCAGCGCCCGTGTCGAATAAGAATTCGGTATCGTTAAGTGCCTGGGCACCGTGATGCATATCGACATCAACAAACAGGGCGCCATTTTCGACTACCGTGGGTGACAGGGGATTTTCATGGAAGGGTTCGCCACCAAAAATATCCAGACTTTGCACGTACAGTGGCCCCGCAATAAAAGAGGCACCCGGACGAATTTTCAAATCGGTGCGCCGGGAAATTCCCAGCTGGCTACCCGTGCCCAAATCCAGAAAATCCACTTGGGGAGTGCGGACCGTACGTCCCTGGAAATCGAAGACTTGAGGCGCGCTATTCTTTACATGGATGGCATGGTGTGCTGCCATGGGTAAGCCCAGAATATTGGGCAAGGTCCACTCGCTAAGTGCCGATAACGTGGCCACACTGGATTGACCCCGCAGCGCGCTGGTGTCCATGCTGAGTTGCATTTCGTTTGCGGTCCGATTCCCCAGACCGGCAGCAAAAACGGCCAGCGGGTCATTGATGTTGAGGTTGATCAACCCCGTAGCGCCACCAATCTGCTGCACTTGGGTGCCCGCAAAATCATTCCCGGCAATGTCAAAGCCGTTGGCACCGGCAGCTGCAGGCGTGAGGATATGCGTCGCGGCCCCCGTATCGAGCAGCGCGATATCGTAGTAGGGCGAGCTTCCGCCACTGAGTGGGTTGCCCACCAGGGACGGCTCCGGGTCTGCTAAAAAAAAGGTGCCGGTCAAATCCGTGTTGGCATTTTTAAATTCGTCCGTGAGTCCGATGCCGACCAGTGGAATGAAACCCCCCAGGGGCACATCGGCATGGGCCAGTCCCGCGCACAAGACGGACACCCAGCAGGCGGTCAGGAATATCTTGGGGAACATACGTGCAACCTTAGATTCGCTAGCAAGTGTCAGTTATTCGAGAAAGTTCTGATAATTTGCCGCAGTGTATCACGGAATTGGGCGTCCGCGCTGCATTTTCGGGACTGTTGCTGGTTTCAATTTTTCTCTGCCGGCAGGGACAGCACGTAGTCCACCAGCTGCCAGATTTCTGTTTCCGTCAGTGCCCCGGGAGCACCGCTGCTGGTGGGGCCGCAGGATGGCATGGGGGTTCCGGCAATGCCGGCAGAGATACGCCGAAAAATGTCGATCCGGCGGTGTCCGCCGCGGTAGGTGCCGAGGCTGAGGTCACGTGGCAGCACCTGCCGCACTGGATACAGGGAGGCGGCTACGGTTTGTCCGCGGCTCAGCCGCAGCAGGTCGGCCTGCCAGGCCTGGTCGCGCCCGCCTGGGGAGAGGCGGCGTTTCTCGATGGAGGAGGCCAAGGCAGCAAGATCATCCAGGAAATCTTGATGCGCTTGATTCCAATAGTCGCGTTCCACCGGCCGACTCCCGTCCTCGGGATCATGGCAGCGGGCGCAGTTGGCCCGTGTGCCGTAAAAGAGCTCACGACCGGCCGCCACCGCGGCCAAGATTTCCGCTCGGTCCTCGGCCGGTACTTCGGCTGGCGCCGGGAGGACGATTAGCTGGGGGGCTGCTCTCCACCCGGCCATCACATCCTCCGCCAAAATCTGCAGCACCGTCTCATGCTGGGCGTGATGGGTGGCTGGATCTAAGGGGACGCGCGTGGCATCTCCAGCTTGGTCCGCGGGTGCCTCCTCTCCCAACTCGTCTTGGACGTACCGGATGAGAGCCGTTTCCAGTTGTCCGCGGATGCTGAGGTATTTTACGTATTCAACCAGCGCTGCCAGCTCGGTGGCGGGCAAGGAAAACGCAGGCATCGCCGTTCCGGGCACGCCCTGCCGCAGGACCCGCCGCAGGTCGTCATCCGTGGGTTGAGCCGAGTGGTGGGTGGATTTGAACTTAAACACACCCGGACGGTAATCACGCGGATAGGGGTTTTGGAAGCGGGCCGTGGGGCCACGGCCGTCGCCGGTGACCCCGTGACATTGGGCGCAATGCTTGCGGTAGAGGCCGTAGTTGGCTCCCTGGAGGTCACTTCCAGGCGCCCCGGCGGCCAGATTGAGCAGGGCCTGATCCAGATCCGTTGCCGCCGGAACCGACGGGTGGTCGGGAGTGCCGAAGAGGGCGGTCAATGTCTGCGAGATTTCTCGCTGGTAAGCGGGTGCAATCTCACAGGCTTCCAGCTGGAGTTGATTCGTGCGAAAAGCGGGTGGCTCCAGCGCATCGCAACCTGCCGCAACGAGCACGGCGGCAGCCAGCCACACACGGCCTACCGCGTTCCAGAATGGGAGCTTGGTGCTGCGCGCACGATGTACCCGGTGTGAGGTCGTCAAGGCGTGCCTCCTACCATGGAGGCCGGGACACGGATTGCACCCACATCCAGGGTTTGTCCAGCAGGTATTGTGAGCCGTGCCCGTCCGCGACGGCTGGTGTGCGTGTTCCCGACGGGCAGTGCGCGGAGGTTGCCTGAGGCCTCATGCCAAAAGATAAACGGATGCTGCCCGGCGGGGAGCTTGCTAATTTTAAAGTGGCCCGTGGCGTCGCTCACGGCCATGTAGGGGTTGTCTCGGATGAGCACATAGCCCTTCATCCACGGATGCACATTGCAGGCCAACTCGATCGGGTAAGGTTCAGACTTCTTGAATGTTTTTAGAATCGGTGTCGCGTGCGAAACCTGCTCGTTAAATTTTGGGTTGGTCAGCAAGGCTTGGGCATTGGTGTTGTGCCCAATGCCGACGTCCGCATTTCTAATCTCAAGTGTTTGGCCGGTTCGCACCAGGCAGGCGTGTGGCTGAAACCGGCAGCCTTTATTTTCGAGTACCACCGGCTCGGTAGGAGGTGGGGCCAGATCTGGATGCACCTCCACGGACTGGCCGCGCTGGACATAGAGATAGACGAACACATTGGCCAAACTTCCCTCCTGGCCCACGACCAAGGTTTCATCGACCAGCTGTTGCTGGCCGCAATACGGAGTGTCTTGATGGACCTGCACCGGCTGGGGAGTGGGCGGCGTGCCGGCAAACACCAGGCGACCGGTCAGCGTGCCCCACTGGGCTGCTGCTGCCGGCAGGGTCAGGCACGTGCCTAGCAAGGCCAGCATCAATCGAGAGAGAAAAAATTGAATGTACGTAACGTACGTGCCGTGGGCCGTTCCCCGACTGCCCGGCCGCGGGACACTATTGGTGTGGTGCTGGCTCTGCGTTGGTTGGTGCACGGTGCTCACATTCTTGGCGGCAGCGATCCACTGCGGCCGTTAACCGACGATGACGCGTGTCTGCAGCCGGATAGTCCCCTTCTGCGGCCAAACGTGTTGTATTGGAGTCAAATTTTTGTAGCGACCAACGGGAGCGGGCAAACGTCTTCCGAGCGACAGCTCGCAGTGGTTCGAGGCCCGGGCCTCGCTGGATTACTGAGGGATAAAGCAGGCCGGGTTGTCCCATTGGCCCATTTCAGCGCGGAAGGTGCGGCTGGTATCAATCTCTACTTGACCATCGTCCGTCAGGTGAATAGCGCAGCGTTCCAGGGGCCGCGAGGCGGGGCCTGCACAGTTGCTGCCGTCCTGACGAAAACTGCAGCCGTGCGCGGGGCACTTGAATTTTTGCTCGGCTGCCAGCCAATTCGTGGTGCAGTTGTGCTGCGTGCAGGCCGCCTGGAGTGCGTACAGTTGACGTTGACCGTTGTAGTCGGCGTTCGCTACCCAAATGCCGAATTCGGCCACATACTTGGTTTGCACCTGGCCGGCCGGAAAGTCGTGGGGAAACCCAACGGTCACCTGGGCGGGGGGCCGACGATAGAATCGCGGGAGTAGAAATTTGAGTGTGGACCAGCAACGATGCAGTAGGGTAGCGCCGTGCGGGGATGAAAATCCAGCGGGATGCGCCTGCGGTTGAGCGGCGGCTTGCGAGTTTTTACCTGCAGCCTGAGCGGCTGCTGCCGACTTGCTCAGCGGGCCGGCGAGAGCCGTCTGGGGCGGGGCAGCCAAGATGCTCCTGGTGTGGCGCGTTTTTGCGGGAGGCGTGGCGGCGGTTTTCCTGGCAGTCGGTTTTTTCGCAGCGGACTGCGGCGCTTTGTCACTGGACTTTTGCCCGCGGGCCTGCGCGAGCATCTCGGCCACACTGGGGCGAGCCTGGGCGGTACCCTGGGGTTTCTTTTTTGTGGTTGCCTGGGAGGCCGCAGGCTGGGCCGCTGCATCAGGGGACTTTTGTGCGCGGGCCAGTGCGAGCATCTCGGCCACACTAGGACGGGCCTGGGCTGTTTTTTTAGCAGCCGTCGGGGATGTTGCCGGGGGGCTGGGTTCAGCAGTCGGCGGATCGACGGAGGCAGCGGGCTCCGGACTGTCGGCTTGGCGTGCAGCCGCCAGGATTTCAGCAACCGACATCTTTGGCTTATCCGCCATGGATTCAACTTCGCTGTTCAGCGCGGTGATCTGGGGTAAACCATCAGACTAGTCTTGTTTTTTAGAATATGTCAACCGTCTGGGTGCTAGCGCCCAACAGAGGCCGGCGAATACCTTCCGAGCGGTGCCTCGCTGGCCGGCGGCTTTGCCGCTCTGTCGCCCTGTGGTAAAACCAAGTTCTCACAAAAACCATGGGAGGAGTCGTTGGATGCGAATGAAGATCTTGGTTGTTGGTGGTGGCGGGCGGGAGCACGCCTTGGCCTGGAAAATTGGCCAGAGCCCACGGGTGGATCGGGTATTTGTGGCACCGGGAAATGCGGGCACCGCCTTAGAGACCGACCTGCCCATCGAAAACGTCGAGATTGCGGACCACGATCTCGCAGGGTTGGTCCAGTTTGCCAAGCGCAACGAGATCCACTTGGCGGTGATTGGGCCCGAAGCACCGCTGGCGGCGGGAATTGTGGATGCGTTGGGTGCGGAGGGCATTCGCAGTTTTGGGCCCAGCGGCCAGGCGGCGGCGCTGGAGGCCAGCAAGATTTTTTGCAAAAACCTGCTGCGGCATGCCGATGTGCCCTCTGCCGATTTCCGTGCCTTTTCTGATGCAGCCAGCGCTGTCCAGCACTTGCAGGCCCGCGACGACGTACCCGTGGTGGTCAAGGCCGATGGTCTGGCGGCGGGCAAAGGGGTGATTGTCTGCGACAATCGCGAGCAGGCCTTGGAGGCAGTGGAGCGGATTGCCGGGGCCAAGGAATTTGGCGAGGCGGGGAGTCAGTTGATTATTGAGGAGCGTTTGGTGGGAGAGGAGGCGAGTGTGTTGGCGATTACGGATGGGCAGACGATTGTCACCCTCCCGGCCGCCCAAGATCACAAGCCGGCCCATGACGGCGACTGCGGCCCCAACACGGGCGGCATGGGCGCGTACAGTCCCGCGCCCGTGGTCACTCCAGAGATTATGCGGAGTGTGGAAGAAAGGGTGCTGGTGCCCACGGTCCATCATATGAAGCGGTCTCGGCGGCCGTTTCGCGGAGTGCTGTACGCGGGCCTGATGATTACGCCACAGGGCGTGAAAGTACTGGAGTACAATGTTCGGTTTGGTGATCCCGAGTGCCAGCCCTTAATGCTCCGGCTGCAAAGTGACCTGGTGGATCTGTTGGAGGCCGCGGCCGCGGGCCGTTTGGCGGAGGCGCCGTCCCTGGAGTGGGATTCCCGCCCAGCGGTATGCGTGGTGATGGCCAGCGCGGGCTACCCGGGGAGTTACACCAAAGGCCACGCCCTGCGGGGCCTGGACGCGGCTGCGGAGGTGGCGGATGCCAAGGTCTTTCATGCCGGCACTCAGCTCCGCGATGGGCAGCCGGTGACCAGCGGCGGTCGCGTGCTGGGGGTCACAGCGCTGGGCGAAAGTATTGCCACCGCCAAGCTGCAGGCCTACACGGCCGTCAAATGCATTCGGTGGGACGGAGCCTGGTGTCGGAAAGACATCTCGGATAAGGCCTTTTCGAGGACCTAAAGCAAGTGACTGCAGTTTCTTTCCAAAAGTTATTCATCACTTAGATAAAAAGCCTTGACCCTACTTCCGTGAACATGCAAGCGCATTCCACGTACGAGTTGGGGAATGAGTTTGGATGCGTATTTCAAATGTCCTTCAAACGCAACACCGCCGTGGATGCGTTCGGCTTTGTCGACTGCCATCCAGAGAGGATCGAGCGCGAGCTCATGAGGGAGTGTCACCATCACTTGCAGCTGCTTGTCGGGCGCCTGCTCGAAATTGCTGACAGCCTGGAATAGCTTGGCTTGGAACCTGCGATCTTCCTCCACATCGGTGTGATACTCCTCATCCACGGTGATTCCCTGCTGTAAATGAAGTTCCATGTTGCCCAGTGATTTCCAGGTGGCCATCAGCTCCTCGTGGATGGGCATTGCTTTTACCGGTCCCCAGGATTGGTTGGTCCGCACACAGAGCGTTTGGGCACGTCCCGCGACAAGCTTGTCAGCGAGCAAACGGGCCAGCCGTTCGCTTTGTTTGCGGAGGGGCTCCGTCCAGGCTGATACTCCCACGGCCAACCAATGCTGGGAATGATTCACGCGCTGGACAAGTTCCTGGTGCTCAAACCAATCAGGCCAAGCGCGTGGGACAACGTGGGTTCGTAGCTCGCGTAGCAAGTAAATGCGAAAGGGCAATTGAAAAGCAACGGCTAGAAACAAGA
>CAMYJY010000038.1:11218-14424 GCA_947258835.1 uncultured Pirellulales bacterium | reverse complement strand
CTAAGGTCCGCATCATGTTTACCAATAACCAGTTCGTACCCCAAAGATTGACGAGCGAGCAGCGCAAGACGGAGTATCACCGTCTTTATTATCAGTTTGTGAAGCACGCATTCGGTCTGAGATTCTGCCAGAACGAGCTCCAGCCACCAATTGGGGTCAGGCTCAACATCGACCAAATGCCAACGAGCAATGAAGAGACCGCACAATTCAAGTCCTACGTTGAAGGATTGAATCGGAATAGCGCTTTAAGAGACGCCGGTGTGCGATTCAGCGCTGAGCAGATTGCAGAGGTCAGCTCGCATGACCATGTCTTGCTGCAATGCCTCGACATCGTGTTGGGAGCGATGGCATTTCGTCTGAACAACAAACACTTGGCCAAACCTCTAGGACAACATCGCCGCGGCAAGCGAACGATTGCGAAGGAGAAGCTATACAAACATATCTCAACACGAATTCGACAAATTTATCCGAATTTCAATGTCGGGATATCGACCAGCACGAAAAGAGACATGGCAAACCGTTGGAGACATCCGTACCGACACTGGTTATTGATTCCGAAAGATCACAAGAGAGACCGGTCGAAAGCAAAGCCCTAGAATAAAAAAAGCCCCGTGCTCACTATGCCTTACGGCGTGCCCCAAGTGGAACTTGGGCCTTCGAGAGCGACAGGGCTATTTAGATTATCGAACGTAAAGCGGCCAAAGTCAACGGAGATGAGCGAAATCTCGACGGGATTGCCTTGTTGGTAGCAGTATGATTGCCAGAACATGACTTAGCCTCCCCGTTTAACGACGAAAACCCCCAACAAGAGGGAACAGCCGCAGGCGGCCAGTACCGCGTGGGCATTGCTGCCCAAAGGGGCGTGTCAGGGCCTTGATTTTCGGTTTTCAGTTTCTTCTCGCGGGCGCATCGGCTTAATTACAATTCCCGCTGTGTTCGCCCGCGAAATTCCATGGGCAGCTAGAGTACAAATGGGTACCGTTTGGGTTTTGCAGTAGTGCGTACGGTTCATGGCTGACGGAGACGACACGCTGCGCACAATCAATGAATGATAGGAATTTTGATTTCTAGCCAGCCTACCAGGAAGAACCCCTAATTCAAGGGGGGCGTGTGTGCCAAGGCGGCCACGGCCGCCTTGGCACACACGCATTTCCGGCCATCTTCTTGCGATGATGAGCACAGCTGCACAGCTGGAGCTTGCCTGAGCAAAAATGCAGGCCGAGGCACGCAAAATACGGGTGCGGTACCAATAACGCCTCGCGCGCAGGCACGCGGGAGGCAATCCGAGCTTCCGGCTGTCAAAAAAGGCACAACACCCCTCGCCGCCACGAAAACGCCCAAAAAACCCCTGCATTTGCAGTATCAACGTGCCACGACCTTGCAGGCAGCAGTACCTATGAGCCCGGTATTACTACTCGGCCTGCGGGCGGTTCAATCAGTTGGGCTCATCTGTGGGAAATTTCTTTGAGCACGCTGTCTTTTATCATTCTTGCCGATTCGATAAATATGCGATATTCTATCACTGCCGGCGAGGCTTTGCCGATGAAGCAAGGAGTTGGGGCTGCCACGTAAACATCCATGCAATTTATGGCTTTCTGCAAGTCGATGGTTTTCGCAATCTGCCATCATTTGTAGTGGCTAATGGAGACTGCCAATGAGCAATCCAGGCATTTCAATAGTTGGCCTTACAACTTCTGAAAAATTAAATCTGATGGAACGTCTTTGGGTTGATCTGTCAAAAAATCCGTCCGACATTCCTGCTTCCCAATGGCACGGCGAAGTTCTTGCTAAGCGCCTCAAAGCCGTAGAGGACGGCGATGTTGAATTCGTCGATTGGGTTGATGCCAAAAGACGGTTACAGCAACGCTACCAATGAAGATTCGGATCCTCCCAAATGCCGAGATAGATCTCGAAGTCGGGGCAGATTTCTACGAATCGCAAACTTCTGGATTAGGCGATTATTTTCTTGCATCGTTGATTTCAGATATTGAATCACTGAAACTCTATGCTGGAATACACGAAAAATATATGGGTTTCCATCGTTCAATATCCAAGCGATTTCCATTTGCCGTCTACTACCTCATCGATTTTGGAACGATCAACATCTACGCAGTTCTTGACTGTCGACAAGACCCAAAGAATATCAAGGATCGGCTTAGAGATGAAAACGAATCACAGGAATGGAATGATTGACAAGCTGCGGTGGCCTGCCAATCTTTGATGTAAATGAATTCCTGCAGCTGCATGATCGATGCCGCTATGTAGCTCCGACACATGCATCTGATCTACATCTGCGAAGTCAAGTACTAGATACGTCAGCAAACCATTTGCCACCTAGCTATACGGGAGACGAGTTTGTAGTCACTTCGGCTCGTGCGATGGCCTGGTGGTATTTCGGTCAACAACCGTTTATTTCTATATCAGCGAACGAAAATTAATTTGCAAATAGAACCCTTGATATACTCAAGCTATGTCTAAACGTTCACTAAAATTTTGGGACTTCATGGCAAAACGCTATTCCCGGAAACCGATTGCTGACGAAGCAGCGTACCAGAAAAAGCTGCAGGTCACACAGGAATATTTTCAACCAGACATGATGGTCATGGAATTTGGATGTGGGACAGGTGGAACCGCCCTCATACACGCGCCGTTTGTGAGTCATATTCTTGCCATTGATGGCTCAAAAAAGATGCTTGAGATTGCCAAGAGCAAAGCTGAAGCTGAGGGCATACAGAATGTTACGTTCGAACTCGCAACCATCGATGATTTTGAAGCTCCGGAGCAATCTATCGATGCTGTCTTAGGACTCAGCATTCTCCATTTACTCAAAAACAAAGAGGCCGTGATTACGAAAGTCTTTAAGCAACTTAAACCTGGTGGTATTTTTGTCACGAGCACGATCTGTGCAGGAGAAATGTCAAAGTTCGCTAGTATCGTTGCTTTCTTCGGTCGGCCGTTTGGGCTCATACTGAAGATCTTCACCGCAAGCGAACTCAAAGCCAGCATCACCAATGCCGGATTTGAAATAGACTACGAGTGGCGTCCTGGCAAAGACAAAGCAGTATTTGTTGTGGCAAAAAAACCTCAACAATGAGCAATTAGCGCACATTACTCAAAGTGAAAACAGGTATGCCTGGTGCCGGCCGGTTTGGGCCGGAAAAGCCCATTCCATCCGCCTCCCAACCAGGTTTCTCGGTGAGCCGCCG
>CAMYJY010000038.1:0-11130 GCA_947258835.1 uncultured Pirellulales bacterium | reverse complement strand
CTCCCAACCAGGTTTCTCGGTGAGCCGCCGCGGTGCGGAAACGGGGGCTATTTTATCGGGCTTTACCGGCTTCATGGAGGCCTCATTTTCAGTTTGAGTACTTTATGAGCCAAAAATACAACCGGGGGGCGTATTGCATTCCAGCAGAACTGCGGGAGATTGAATTGTTGGACGGGGGGAGTGTTGACTTCCCTACCCGTCTTGGACGAGGTCGCCAGCGGCTTGCTACGGGTCGGGTGGGGGACACTGATTCTAGCGAGGCAAGCGCCTGCCCCCGGCTAGACCGGGGGGCCTCGAACCAATGTGAGCTACCGCTCAGAAGTCATTGGCCCGCTCCCGTTGGTCGCTACCAAACTTGACTCAAATACGACGAATTTCGCCCCATCAGGAGACTAACGCTAGGAAAAGGGTTCAACGCAAGTAACTTCTACGCTTGCCGGACTACTTGGCGCCAGGGATTACGGCAGGCAACTTAATGCACATGCAGGAGACACTGACAATGGCAACGGAAATCAAGAAGTATCACGTTCTGTTCTATGGTAGCCCGGCGGGATACCAGACGAACCGTGCACAAATTGCACTCTACGACGGCAATGACCAGACGGTGGCATACCTCAGATTCAACGACCCAGGCATGTTTTTCGAGAACGATTCGCAGAGCGATGGCCGAATCAAGATGCACCTTCCGTCCGCAATGTTCGAGAACGTACTGGATGTCCTACGCAATGAAAAGCCCGTATACATTTACTTCGCGCAAGGACGTGGGTTCCTATCGACTTCGAAGGAACCTGTAGGAGAAGACGAAGAGTAATTTCTTGCAATTGGGTCTTGAACACCTGGTTGGATAACTCTCACGACCTGCATTACGCGCTCACGAGTGGCTCCACTGCTGGAATCGCAGGCAGCTGGAGTTCGCTACCGTGTTGCACTGCTGTCTGTTCCTGACAGCCGCGGCACATCAGCAGTACGTAGCCGGCGGGAGCGAAAAACAGGGCCAAAATTGTGGCCCCACTCACGCCACCGGCAATGGTGGTGGCCAGGGGTGGCCAAAAGCCGCCGCCGGCCAGCAGGAGCGGCAAAAAGCCGGCAATGGTGGTGAATGTTGTGGAGAGGACGTGCCGGGTGCTGCGGACCACCACCTCGCGGACAGCGGCCGGGTGGCCGAGACGGGCGGACGCGTCCTCCCGAATGGCGGCCAAGACTACAATCGTATCGTTGATGGCCACACCAATGAGGCCCATCGTGCCCACGATGCCCATAAAACCAAAGGGATAACCAAATACGGCCAGTGCCCCTAGGCTCAGGCCAACCGACAACACGGCCACACTGCCAATCAATGCCGCCATGCGAAAACTGCCAAAACTCAACACCAGCGTGGCCACCATCAAGACGCCCAGCACCCCCACATTGGAGAGCAAGTTGCCAATAGCATCGTTCCGCTTGGAGGCCTCGCCACCAAACTCGTAGTGATAGCCCGGGGGCAACTGAAAATCACTGGCGGCCAGCCGCGTCTGAAAATCGCCCAACACCTCTGCTGGCAAAACTCCGGCTGTGATATACGCCTGGACTTCGTTCATCCGCTGCGTATTAAAATGCGGGATGACGGAAACCTCCGGCTGCAGCGTCACCGTAGCCAACGACGCCACGGGCACGACCTCACGCGGCCCACCTAGCGGTGCGGCAGGCAACAGGTCCAGCGCGGCAATTTCGCTGAGCTTGCCCCGGCGGGGATTGCCCACGCGGACCCGCACGGGCAGTTCTTCGGTGGCCTCGAGCACAGACCCCCCCGTGCTGCCCTCCAGCGCTGCATCCAATTGCCGGGCAATGGCGGTGTGGTCCAAACCGGCCAGACGGGCCTGCTGTTCGTCAACTTCAATGGCCAGTTTGGGCAGGGCCTCGGCCAAACTGGCCATAGTGTGCACAACGTGGGGAGTTTGGGCCAACTCACCGCGGAGCCGCTCGCCAAGCTCACGCAACACGGTCAGGTCAGGGCCGTACACGCGAAGTTCGATAGGGGCCTCGAAGGGCGGGCCTTGTTCTAACTGACGCACCAAAAACTGCCCCGCCGGGAAGCAGGCGTTGAGCTCACCTTGCACCTGCCGAATCAAGTCGCGCACCCCGTCAACGCTAGCAACCTGCACCAGCGCTTGCGCGTATTGGGGCGTGCCGGCTCGATTGGCCAGCATGTTGTAATAAAAGGGGGGCGCACTTTCGCCTAGAAACCACTCCACGGCGATTACTTCCGGCCGCGCTAGGAGTCGTTGCCTGGCCTCCTGGGCGATGCGGGTCGTGCTCCCCAGGGAAGCCTGAGCAGGCATGGTCAATTGGATCTGGAACTGATTGCGATCCGCCGGCGGAAAAAACTGCTCAGTAAGGGTGGACGCCCCCACAAACCCAGCGACCGGCAACACGATTCCCACACCGATACCTAGCACGGGACGGTGAAACACCCTCTCCAACAGACCCCGGTACCAGGCCGTGAGGGAGGCACTGGAGACACCATCGTTCCACCAGCTTCGTTGGCCCATGCTCCTAGCGCTGCCCACGGGGAACAGCTGGAATACGTGCGCGAAAGGAAGCGACCAACGAGAGCGGGCCAACCCTCCCCGAGCGGTAGCTCGCTGCAACAGGCGACCTCCCGGTGCGGCCGGGCTCTGCTGCCCGACCAGTGCCATCACGGCGGGCGTGACCGTCAGCGCCAAAAAGAGGGAACTGACGACGGCCAAGATCACGCTCACGGCGATCGAGCCTACAAACTCCCCCGCTGGGCCAGGCATGAGGGCAATGGGCGCGAAGGACAGGGCCGTGGTAATCGTGGAACCCAGCAGCGGCACCGCCAGATGCCGCACGCTGTGCCCTACCGCCTGACTGGCAGCCAGGCCGCTGCGGAGCCGTGTACGGACCTCATCCACCATCACAATGGCGTTATCGATGAGCAGACCCAAGGCGATAATCAGGCCCGTGATCGACATCTGATGCATGGGAATCCCCAGCAACCGCATCCCCGCCAGCACCATCAACGAGGCGAGCGGCAAGGCCGATCCAACCACAACCGCACTCCGCCAGCCCATCATCAACCAGACCACAGCAACTACCGCGGTGGCCCCCAGCAGAAGGTTTTTCAGCAACGTTGCCAGCCGCGTTTCGACGTATTGATTTTGTTCAAAAACTTTTTTCAGCCGCACGCCGGCGGACAGCTGGTGTTGAAATTCGTCTGCCACAAGCTGAAAATCAGCGGCCCAATGGTCCACCCGCTGAGAATCTTTCACCAGCGCCCCCAAAGCAATGGACGGCCGGCCATCCACCAGGGCCAAGCTGGTTTGTGGCTGGACAATTCCCTTCACGACCCGGGCAATATCCCCCAAGGCCACGAATTGCCCCGCCGCCACAGCGATCGGTATTTGGCGAATACGCTCCAACGTGGCCAGTTCACTGTCGACCTCCAACAACAAATTGCCCTGCTCGGTGCGCAGCAAACCGGCTGCAATCTTAGCATCGCTGGACTGAATCTGCCGGGCGACTTCCTCCACGGTGAGCGCCAACATGGCCAGTTCGTCCTGCTGAATTTCCACCGTGATTTCTTCTTGCGGGTCACCATAGGTGTCGACATCACGGGTGCCCGGGATGGCCCGCACTTGGTCTTCCAAGATTTTGGCCTGCCGACGCAGAATGGCATAGTTGGTCTCACCAGGCAGATCCCAAACCAGCGCCACGATGGCGGCATAGGCCGTCACTTCCAGGATCTCAAAATCAGGATCGCTGACTGCCGCCGGCAGTTCGGGGCGGGCATCGTCCAGCTTGTCTCGCACCCGCGACCACACCTCATCGACTGCGTAAACGTTGTCTTTCAATTCAATGGTGACTGTCGAGATGCCACTGCGACTGGAGGAACGTAGGTCTTTGATTTCTTCAATTTCCTGCAGTTCGTCCTCCAGCTTTTCCGTCACCAGGGCTTCCACGCGCTCCGCGCTGGCACCGGGATAGTATGTATTGATAATCGCGGCCCGCTGCGTGAGCACCGGATCTTCCATGCGCGGCAGCAGCACGTAGGAGGAACCGCCCGCCACCAAAATCAGGCAGATCACCAGCACCAACAAGCGACGATTGTCGTAAAACAGACTGGCCAGCATCATGATTTCACCTTGGAGCCCAGGTCCTGAGCAACAATCGTGACCTGCTGCCCCACCACCACCCGGTGCGTACCGCTCGCCACGACCAAGTCGCCCGGTTGTAACGTACCGCGAACGAAGGAATGATCACCAAACGTATCCAGCAATTCCACGTGACGGCGGGCAATCACGGACTCTTGTTCTCGTTCCTCCACCACGTACACCGACCACAGCCCCTGCAAGCCGCGAGCGAGTGCCGTGGTGGGCACCCAGTAGCCCGCTTCAACAACCGTTTCGCTAATTGCCAAGCGGGCGACCTGGCCAGGGACCAGGCCGACCGCGAGCTTTTGCAGACCGAGGATGACATTCCGCGTCCGTGTGGCCCGCTCCACGTCAGGCCCTAGCGATAGCAGCTCCGCATGAAAAGGCTGCCCGTCTACGGTCAACTGGCATTCCGCACCAAGCTGAAGGGCACGCGCCGCGGATGGGGGAACGCCAACCCAGGCCTCCAGGCGACTGTCATCCACAATTTCAAAGACGGCGGAACCCGCGCGGATCACTTGCCCTTCATCAACCATCCGCTGACTCACATGTCCGGCAAAAGGCGCCGTGAGCGTGGTATCTGCCACATCGTGCTGAATATCCACGAGGCCGGCTTGCAGACTAGCCAACCGTGCCCGTTGGGCGCTAATTTTTTCTACGCGGGTGCCAGTTCGCAACTCGGACAATTGGCGCTCGACGACCTTGGCCCGGGCCTGGGCAGCGCGGTAGTCGAACAAAAACGTTTCGTATTCTTCGCGCGACACCGAAGTGGATGACAAGAGTTTTTTGCGACGGGCCAACTGGCCGGCCAGCACGGCAACTTGGGCCTGCTGGGCTTGCAGTTCGGCCTGCTTGGCTTCGATCGTTTCCGAGCGAGGGCCTGCCACCAGCTCCGCGAGCACCGCCTCGGCTTCCGCCACTTGGGCTGCAACTTGAGCCTGAGCCGCCAGGATGTGCCGGTCGTCCAGCCGTGCCAACACCTGCCCCGCGGCAACACGAGCCCCTTCGTCCACCAGCAGCTCAACGACTTCGCCCGCACGTTGAAATCCCAGTTGGCTACGCCTGCGTTCCCGCAGGAGACCGGTGTAACTGCGCAGTCGCTGGTACGTTTTTACCGGCTCCACGGCCAGGGTGCTCACGGGCAGCGGACCGACTGATTGATGACCGGCATGCACCAGCCCCCGCCAGGGGGCGACCAACAAGCCCCCGCCGCCGATAAGCAGCAACAGGCCCAGGAGAAAAATTTTGCGGATCGTCAATTTTTGACGACTCGTCACATCTGTAGCAAAAAAAGAGTGGCTCTCTGGAGGGGCTGCAGGAGGTGGGGTGGCTGAGTTATGCATCGCGAAATACCTCGTTTTTCACTTGGTCCATCAGGGCCATGTAATCCAGCTCTTGAGACAAAGGCTGCCAACCGTAGCCGTCTAGCATCCTATGCTGACTTTGGCGGAGGGCAAGCACCGGATCGGAGATCCCGTTGTCGCCCAGCGAATCGCTGCTGGTGAGAATCGTGTAGGCCCCAAAATTTAGCGACCACAGTCCAAACACCAAATCTTCCGGGGTTCGTCCTGCCGGCAATTTTAAGTCCCCCTGGGCCAGCCCATCACGGACGACGCCACTGACGATATGCAGACAGCGTGACTCGCAGGAATGCATGAATTCTTGCCGCTGGGAGCTGGTTTTTTCCCAAATTGAGGCCGAACGGACAATTTGCTCCACGGCAAAATGCTGGGGGTAATGTTCGACGAATTCTTCGGCGGCAGCGCCAATGGCCGCCATCCGCTCGCGGGGCCGGCCCGGCCAGGTGGCGGCCTGCTCGAACATCTGCAGCCGTTTTTCCAGGGCCTCGTTGGCCAGGGCCAGGATGATCTCTTCTTTGTTGCAAAAGTGCTGGTAGATGGTGCCCTTGGAATATTCCATCTCGGCGGCAATACGATCCATGCTCAGGCCCAGATAGCCCACCTCGCTGAGCATGGTCCGCCCCAGCTCGAGGATTCTGGCCTCTCGCTCCTGTCGTTCTCGCTGTTTTCTGGTCAAGGTCCTAGGCATACCGGAATTATTGACACGTCGTCAATTTTTGACAAGTGGTGTTAGTTCAATTTTTTCTTTTTGGGCATGTGTTGATCGGGTGCACTGCTGGACAAGCCTAATCCTGTTCGGCACGAGATTTGCATTGGCACCCCACGCTGGTAACGATTTTAGTGGCAGTATGGGGGGGTTCCAGTCATTCCCGCGGAGGCGGGAATCCAGTGGCAGTGCCAGTGGTCTAGATTCCCGCCTGCGCGGGAATGACGCAGAAGAGCGGCGGGAATCCAGCGGAGAGCCTGGTGCAAATTTGTTCCTTTTCTGCTGGGACAAATCGTTACCAGCGTGGGGTGCCACCCGCGGCACCCAAGGCCCCCCGCACGTCTCACGGAACCGGGGCTATCGCCCACCGGCTCATTTGCGGGAGGGCTTTCCTTGGTAAACGTTATGCATAAATTATTGCCGCTACTTGGCAACAACTTTCGTGCCGAACAAGATTGGGACAAGCCAGCAGTGGCACCCCACATCAAATATCTCACATCTAACATCTCACATATCTCATATCTCGCTCGAATCTCACATAAAAAAGGTGGGTCTTCGCCCCAGCCTACAAGAGTACGGCCCATTCTGGTGGGACAAGACATCTCCGCACATGGAAGCTATGATACGTAGCGCAGCACCGGATTTGGCACCCGAGCGGAAGTTAGAATTGTGCCACTTCGGCTAGCCAAAAAACCAGACCTCCATCCCGCAGGACAAACTTATGAAATCACCATTTGCGCTGTGCATGGCCCTAGCCCTCGCCTGCAGCACCAGTTCCTGGGCCCAACCGCCCCGCATGAAGATGACCACGGAAATTCCTGCGGGGATTACAACACCGGACGAAATCCCGACACGTCTGGGCAACCTGAATTTCTTCGATGGCGTGCCCGACCAAGAAACCGTGCAGAAAGTCTACAACTTTTTGGACTTCCAGCATGCCTTCCAAGCCTACATGAGCGGTGTGCAAATCGCTTCGATGGATGCAATTCGCAAAGGGATCGAGGAATTCGGACCCGCCAATACAACGGCGGTTCTGTTTGAGGATTTGATGGACTCCCGGGCGTTTTTTCTTACCGCCAACACGACCAGTGTGTACATGTTTTCCTGGCTCCAATTGACAGACGAGCCGATGGTCATCGAAACCCCACCGGACGTCCTGGGCATCATTGATGACCACTGGTTCAAATACGTCACCGATTTTGGCCGTCTCGGACCGGACCAGGGCCGGGGTGGCAAATTCCTGATCCTGCCCCCGGGCTATGCGGGCGACGTGCCGGAAGGCTATCACGTGGCCCACACCAAGACCTATGGCAACTGGGTGATTTGGCGGGGCTTTCAGGTCGACGGTTCTACAAAAACTGCGGTGGAAGCGACCAAGAAGAACTTTCGCATCTATCCATTATCCCAACGAGACAACCCGCCGGAGATGACCTTCGTCAACGCTTCGGGCAAATCCATCAACACCATTCACCGCATGGACTCCGAGATTTTTGCCGAGATCAACCAAGTGGTGCAGGCGGAGCCCAGTGAGGGTCAAAGTCCCGAGATTCTCGGCGCTCTGGCCGCCATCGGCATCAAGAAGGGGCAGCCCTTCCAGCCCGACGCACGCCTGCAAAAGGTATTGTCTGCCGCCGCCAGTGCGGGGGCAGTAGCGGTCAAGACGATCATGTCCAAGCCGCGGGACGAGATGTTCTATTTCTACCCGGGAGAAAGCGTGTGGATGAATCCGTTCCCGGGGGGAGAGTACTCCTGGGTCTCCCACGGCGCTACGCTACTCGATGCCCGTGCGGGTTTTCATTTTTATGCCACCGGGATTACTCCTGCCATGGCCAAGCAGATTGTTGGCAAGGGCTCAAAATATGCCTACACCTACCTCGACGCTGACCACAATCCACTCGATGGGAGTAAAAACTACCGGGTCCACGTACCACCGAATGTGCCGGCTAAGGACTTTTGGTCCTTCACCCTGTACGACAATCAAACGCGCTCCATGCTGCAAACGGACGAACGATTCCCGGGAATTGACAACAACAAGCCCGGCATGCTCCAAAATGCCGACGGGTCCTACGACGTCTACTTCGGCCCCCAGGCCCCGGCAGGTCGGGAGCACAACTGGGTGCAAACCGTTCCCGGTAAGGGCTGGAACATGATCTTCCGGCTTTACGGCCCCTTGGAACCGTGGTTCGACAAGGCCTGGCGACCGGGAGAGCCAGAACTAGTGGAGTAGCGGGATGTGTGATGTGAGATGTAAGATATTTGATGTGGCGTGTGATTTCTGTAGGTTGCGCCCAGCTCACCAAGGTTTATCCCATACATCAAATATCTCACATCTCACATCTCACATAGAAAGGTGGGGCGCAGCCCCAGCCTACGGTTCCAGCGACCAACGGGAGCTGGCCAGTGCTTTCCGAGCGGTAGCTCGCATGAAAACTACAGAAACTTCTTCAGCACTTCGTCGGGCGCGGCGGCGTAGGTGCTCGGGGTCATCGAACAGCTGGCACGGCCTTGGCTGAGACTCCGCATGGCGCTAGAGTATCCAAACAGCTCGGCCAGCGGGGCCTCGGCCTGCAGCACCGTGAGGGTGCCGCGATTCTGCGTTTGGTGGATGATCGCGCGGCGCTGTTGCAAATCCCCGACCAAGTCGCCCACATGCTCATCGGGTGTACTGATCTCCAACCGCATGATCGGTTCCAGCAGCACGGTACCTGCCTGACGCAAGCCGGCGTCTAAAGCCAAGTTGGCGGCCGTGCGGAAGGCAATTTCGCTGGAATCGGTTTCGTGCATCTCGCCGCGGAGCAGTTTGACTTTGATGTGCATCAAGGGAAAACCCAACACGCCCCCCCCCTGCCCGGCCGTTTCTAACTCTTCCAACACAATGGTTAACATTTCATTCGGCAAACCATGATCCAGCGCGTTCCCGATCACCACGCCCCCGTCGGCGGTTTCGCACGGCTCGACCCGCAGCACCACCTGGGCCGTATGCTGCACGCCGTTGATCTGACGGTTGCAGTCGCCCACCACCTCCACCGAGTTTTTAATGGTTTCGCGATAACTGACCCGAGGGTTATGCACCTTGACGTTGAGCTTAAAATCCCGCTCCAGTCGGTGCTGGATTACCTCCAAGTGCAATTCCCCCATGCCGCTAATCAGCGTTTGGCCGGTTTCTTCATTTTCCAAGGCCGTGAAGGTGGGGTCCTGTTTCCGGAGCATCTCCAGCGCCTCGGCCAGCTTTTTCTTGTCTGCCGTGCTTTCCGGCTCGATGGCCATGGAAATCACCGTTTCAGGAAATTCAATGGATTCCAACACAATCGGTGCGGCGGCGTCACACAGCGTATCGCCAGTCACCGAATCGCGGAGACCAATAATGCCCACAATATCACCGGCTTGGGCTACCTGCAGCTGCTCGTCTTTCTTACTGGCGTGAATCTGCCACAACTGGGCCACGTTTTCTTTTTTGCCGCGGGCCGGATTGAGCACCCGGCTATTGCCCTGGAGCGAGCCGGAATAAATCCGGACCCAGGACAAGTCGCCCGTCTTGAAAGGCAAAATCTTAAACACCAGTCCACAAAAGGGCTCTTGGGAATCGGGTCGACGGCTGAGGGTTTGCTCCGTGGCGCCTTTTTTCTTGGCCTTGGAACCCTTGCCGGAACTACTTTTGCCTAGGGGAGCCAGGCCCGTTACGGGCGGCTTCTCCAGCGGATTCGGCAAATAGTCCACCACCGCATCCAACAACGGCTGCACCCCCATGCCATGCAGGGCCGAACCGCAGAGCACCGGTTGGATCTGTTGATGGACCGTGGCCTCGCGGAGCACCTCACGAATCAACCCGGCAGGAATGGGTGCTTCCGCCAGGGCCAGCTCCATCAGGGCGTCGCTATAGTTGGCCAACTCGCCGATGAGTTGCTCGCGCCACAACGCGGCCTGATCGACCAACGCCGCGGGGATTGGTGCGGCGACTACATGGCGACCGGCCTTGCCCTCGGGAAAGGTGAGCATGTGCTCGCCAATCAAATCGATCACGCCGCGGAACGGGTTGTCGATATGGGCCGGCCCCTGACCGACGGGAATTTGCAGCGCCACCGGATTGGCATCCAGCCGGGAACGCATCTCCTCAAACACTGCCTCAAAATTGGCCCCTTCGCGATCCAGCTTATTGATGAAAGCGACCCGCGCCACTTGATACTTATCGGCTTGGCGCCAGACGGTTTCACTTTGCGCCTCCACGCCTTCGCGGGCACTAAAAACGATGACCGCCCCGTCGAGTACGCGCAGGCTTCGCTCCACCTCGGCCGTAAAATCGACATGCCCCGGGGTATCGATGAGATTGATTTGCACATCGTTCCAGTGGAAGGCCACGCATGCCGAATAAATGGTAATCCCGCGTTCGGCCTCCTCGGCATCGTCATCCGTGGTCGTGGTGCCACGATCCACCTCGCCCGCCCGATGCTTGGTGCCACTGACATACAGCATCCGTTCGGTAACAGTGGTTTTACCAGCATCAATATGGGCGATTACGCCGATGTTACGCAGCTGGGCTAAGTCTTTGGCCATGGGGTTGTCGTCTGGGGGATGGTGACCTTGGTACACACCCCTCAAGTGTCGCTCGTGATGCTGCGGGAAACAACCCGTGGTGCGGCAGAAATGGGCTACTTTGCTACTTCCTCGCTCGTGACAGGGCTTCGTGAGCCAAATACGTCTCCCCGGAGCTTGTTTGCCGAGAATTTTGAACCACGACGACACAACGGGAACAACGGGAACAACGAATCAACAAACGAAAAATAAGTCCCTGTTCGTCGTCGTGTTCGCTGTGGTTTCTTGGCTGCCGCAGGAATCGCTAAGCAGAGAGTGACTTGCTGTCGTAGCGCGCGGCTGTCCAAATCTTGTGCCGAACAGGATTGGACGGTACCCCTCA
>CAMYJY010000037.1:7617-18856 GCA_947258835.1 uncultured Pirellulales bacterium | reverse complement strand
GGAACCCCTTAATACTCAAATACGTCTCCTCGGAGCTTGTTTGCCGAGAATATTGAACCACGACGAAACAACGGAAACAAAGAATCAACAAACGAAAAAAGAAGGTAAGTCCCTATTCGTCGTTGCGTTGTTTCGTTGTGGTTCCTTTGGCATGTTCTTCAACCACGGGACTACCGTTCCGTGTCCGGCAAGGCAAACGTGTAGAATGCCGTCACTTGTGGCAGGGCGGCATCGGTCTGTTCGATGCGGCCTACCACGGCGATCCGTTGCCCAGGATTTTTGGGTGGGCTGATAAATACGACGGGAATCTTAATTTGTGGGTGGCCTAGCAAGGCGATGTGACCGTGTGTTTCGCCGCCGACCGTGTGGGGATTTTCCATCTCACCCAGAAAAAATATGCCGGGTGTGCTGCGCTCCTCGTAGGCCAGCCAGCGCGAGGCGATGTGTGCCAGGTCTTGCTGCGCATCCTCTCGTGCCGCGGTTTGCTCGAATAGTGCTTGACCGAATTGGATTTGTTGCTGGGTCCGGGGAGAAAGTCCCAGTTGATGCAGCAAGTCAAACTGCTCCGCCAACCGGCAGAGAGCCATATAGGCCTTTCCCTTGACGGGTAACATGTCCGTATCTTGGGATAGCTGGCCCGCCAAGAAACTGGGGAGTGCCGCCTGAGCTTCCGCCAGGCGTTGGCGGAATGTTGCTGCCGTGGTCGGTGACTGGGGCGAGGTGGGCACGAGCTGCTCCGCCGTGGCAGGCCGTAGTTGTCGGTCCACATGAAGTTGCGTTGGTGGCGGTGCCGAATCGGCCAATGCTACGGGCGCTGAGGTTGGGGGCAAGTCAGCAGCGGGGGCTGCTTCCGGTCCCCCAGCGGCAGGTACGAAAAAACTTGGCAAGACCTCCGTTAGCCGAAAAAAAGCGGCCTGTGGACCGCCGGTCCGCAGCCAGGCATAAGCGCCAAGCGGCGTTGCCACTAGGAAGGCGGCCGTCACCAGCACGGCAACTTTTTTCCACTTTTTTCGGGGGGCGCGGGCGCTTGCTGGACGCTGGGGGGAGGCACTCGGAGCCGTGGTTTGTGCAGGGGAGGGGGTGGACTTGGCTGTCGTGAGAGCAGGGCTGCGGGGAGGGCTTGCCGGGGCCGGCAGGGTATTTGCTACAGGTTTTGCGTCTAGACTCGCTGGGCTTTGCGTTGTGGTAGCTGAGCTGGCCTCGTCTCGTGGCTGGTGATCGGAAACACGTACTGGTGGAGGCGAGGCCAACAGGGTAGCGGCCTTGTCGCTCGGGGGCGTTGCGTGCGTTTCTGTCACGGTTTCCGTGGTTGTGGGGAAAAACGTTTCTTTGGCAGTCGGTGCGAGCGGCGGCTCCTCCGCGGATGAGGTGGCTGCCAGCACCCCTTGTTCTAGACGCTGTTGCCAATCGGCGAGGGGCGTATTGGCAGCTGGCCGATTGCCGCCAGGTTCCTGGGGTGTTCCAGCGGGGCAAGTTTCCTCGGCGGTCGATTTTTCCTCGGCAGCGAGCGGTGTCATCTCTGCCGCGTCTTCACGAGTTATCGCGTCCGCCAGCGACTTGGGGTCCGACGCGGACAAGAGGCGGGCTTGCGGTAAGGCCAGTTGAATCGTTTCGTACATGGCAAATTCCGCCGCGCACTCGGGGCATTGGGCCCGACTCTCGGCGGTAGCCACATCTGGAATTGCTAGCTGGGCGGCACAGCCCGGGCAGGTGGCAATCGAAGCCATGATCAATCTCGCAAAAAAAACGCTGTCAGTGTCTTACGGTAAAGCTGGTAGTGATCCGGAGGTCACAACACTGCGGCAAACTAGGCCCGCCTCTGTCAAGCCTGAGCCGATGGGCGATAGCCCCGGTTCTTGGGCGTTTCACGGAACCGGGGCTATCGCCCACCGGCTCATGGGTGGGGAGGGTTAGTAACCGCTGTGTATGAAACCACTTTCGTGGTAGGGCGTTATTTCCGTCGTTTCGTCGTGGTTCAAATTATTTCCGTACATAGGTCTTGTGTCTTTTTGGTTGCGGCTGCGCCGCGCTGGGTAAATAAATACCTAGAGCGCGAGGCTCCGCCCCGGCCGATGCACCGTGCCGGTGGGCTGTCGACTGGGGGCGCTCTCCGGAATCAGCCCGCTGCGGAACTCAGTTTAGCAGGCCGCGGTGGGGCTGTCGGGGCGAGTTTCAACTGCTAGCAGTTCTAGGAGAGTCCGTAGAGGGCACGGTATTTTTCGTTGAGCTGCGAAATCAGCGGGGCATGCGAGAGTGGTTGGCCGGTGATGCGCTGGACCAACTGGGCCGGTGTGAAGCGTCGTCCGGGCTGATGCACGTGTTGCCGCAGCCACTGGCGGAGGGGGGCAAACTGGCCCTGGCGGAAGTCGGCCTCCAGATCTCCCAGGTCCTGCGCGGCCTGGGCGAAAAACTGAGCCGCATAGAGATTGCCTAAGGCGTAGGTGGGAAAATAACCAAACAGTCCGGCTCCCCAGTGCACGTCTTGCAGTACGCCGACCGCATCGTTAGGCGGCGTCACACCCAGGTAGTGCTGGTACTTTTCATTCCAAGCGGCCGGCAAATCACCAACCGGCAGCTGGTCTTCGATGAGCGCCACCTCCAGTTCAAAACGTATCAGGATGTGCAGATTGTAGGTTACCTCGTCGGCCTCGGTGCGAATGAGTGAGGGGCGTACGTCATTCACCGCGCCATAAAAGGCGTCCAGCGGAACATCTGCCAGGGCCTGCGGGAAGGCGGCCTGGGCGTCCGCATAAAAATATTCCCAAAACGGTCGGCTGCGGCCGACTTGGTTCTCCCATAGCCGCGACTGCGACTCGTGGATCCCGAGGGACACGTCTTGGCCGGTGGGCAGGCCGTCGTGGGCGCGGTCCAAACCCTGCTCGTAAATTCCGTGCCCCGCTTCGTGGAGAATACCGTAGAATCCATCCGCAAAGTCGTGGTCGTTGTAGCGGGTCGTGATCCGCACGTCGCCGGGGCCTAAACCGATGCAGAAGGGATGCTCCGTGACATTCAGTCGGCCGGCCGAAAAATCGAAGCCAATGGTTGCGGCAACTGCTTGGCCCAACGACTGCTGCGCGGCGATCGGATAGTGCCTGGACAAAATGGTGGTGTCCGGTCGCTGCGGGCTGTCGGCCAGCGCACCCACGAGCGGCACGAGGGCTGCGCGGAGTTCGCGGAGTACGCGGGAGACGTCGGCGGTGGACGCGCCCGGCTCGTATTCGTCCAGCAGGGCATCGTAGGGGGTCTCCGGGTACCCGAGGGCCTCCGCTGCTTGCCGTTTGAGGGCCACCATTTTTTCTAGCAAGGGCCGAAAACGGGCAAAATCGTTGTGCTGACGGGCCTCGGACCAGAGCTGCTGGCCTTGCACGCTGAGCCGGGCCAGTTCTTCGACCAGGGATTGCGGCAGGCGGACTTTTTTTTCGTAGTCCTGCTGCAGGCAGCGGATGACCGTGCCCGTATCGCCGTGCGGTTCGGCCGCCAAAGGGCTGTGGGCCAGCTCGCGAAGCCACGCGCCTATTTCTGGGGCTGTTTGTTTTTGATGCACGAGCCCGGCCAGGTAGGCCGCCTGGTCGGCCCGATAGGCGGCGCCGGCCGGGGGCATCTGGGTCTGCTCGTCCCACTCTAGCAAATCCTGCACGCGCTGGAGCAGGGCCACCTCGCGGGTCGCGATACAGAGGTTGCGGTAGGCTGTTTCGTGGTGCATGGGCCCGATTCTCTTCTTATTCTCCGCGGGCCGCAATGCACAACATGCGCGCTCTCACCGTCGTCCCCCTGCGCCTCCCCCGGTCATTCCGCCACGGGTGCAATCTTGTTCGGCACAAGATTTGGGCAACCGTCTGCGTGCACCGACAGCAATTCACTCTCTTCACAGCCTTTCCTGCGGCAGCAAAAGAACCACGACGAAACAACGCAACGACGAACAGGGACTTGATTTTTCGTAATACTTCAGCCATCTGCAGTAGGCAGGTCGTCAGAGCAACTGCCATCATGCGTTACGTCCTCTGCCAGCTGAGCCTCCCAAGTCATACTCAGGATTAAATGTATCCTCAAGAGGCAGTTGCACTTACGACCGATCTTTCGAGCAGGCTGCGGCATTTGGCTGAATAGTAACGATTTTTCGTTGATTGATTCGTTGTTTCCGTTGTTTCGTCGTGGTTCAAAATTTTCTGTTACTCCCCAACAACTTTCGTGCCGAACGGGATTGGAGCGGGTGGGCAGTAGGCCGTGCTGAACGTCTCGTTACGTACCCGTGAGCGGGTACGCGGTGAGAGCAACTATTTCAGAGGGATCGTGACGGTGAAGGCGCTGCCTTCGTCGAGTTTGCTCTCGACGCCAATATCCCCTCCATGAATCCGCACGACTTCTCGCGCTAGCGAGAGTCCCAGGCCCGTGCCCGTCTCCGCTTGCACGCGGGGATCGCTGGAGCGGAAAAACTTGTCGAAGATCGTGGGCAACTCCTCGGGAGCGATGCCGATGCCTGAATCCGTGACCGTCAGCTGCAGTTGGGTTTTGTCCTGGCAGACCTGCAGTGCCACACAACCACCCCGGGGCGTGTACTTGATGGCGTTGCCCAGTAGATTTACCAACACGGCCACCATCTTGTCCTTGTCCAGTGCTAGGGGGCGCGCCTTCTTCGGCAGGCTGACTTGAAAGTGGATTTCTTTTTGCGCGATCAACGGTTGGACTTTTTGGATGACTTCGTCGACCAAACGCTCGGTAACGATATTGTGCTTTTCGACGGAGAGCGAGCCAACCTCCATGCTGCTGATACTCAGTAGATCGTCCACGAAGCGCGCCAGCCGCGTGACCTCGCTATTGATGATGTGGCAAAATTCTTGCTGCTGTTCAATCGCAATGTCCCCAGTTGTGGCCAGTGTTTCTACGTAGGCCTTGATATTGGACAGCGGTGTGCGCAGTTCATGGGTGGCCGTCTCAATAAACTCGTTTCGCGTCGAGTCGACCAGTTTTTGCTGGGTGATGTCCTGCAGCGACCAGACCTGCCGCTGATGGCTGGGGGCCTGCATGCATTGCCGGGAGACTCGCAAAACGCGATTGGTCGAGTCGCCGGGAACGGGTATCTCGGCGCTGACAGGGTGACTCGCTGCGGCTGGTTCGAAGAGGGATTGCAGATGGTCCTGCTGGGGGTCTTGGATGAGCAACTCCTGCAGAGCTTGACCTTTCAAGTCTTCGGAGGAGGGGTCTGTATTGAGCAGCGTGGCAATCGCCCGATTGGCGAAGGTAATCCGCCCCTCAAAATCCGTCACGGCGATGCCTTCCGCCAGATTTTGTAGAATCGCGTCGTACTCGTGTAGCTGGTGATTCGCTATGGCTCCCATCAAACCATCATCGAACTCATCATCGAGCGATTCATGCCGGAACCTCTCCAGACATCCGACGAGGCGATTCCAACCCTCCGTCAATTCGCCGTAGACTTCTACTCGCTCCAGATCGATGTGGCTGCCCTGAGGCTGATTCGCCAGCTGCGCTAACTGCGCGCCGAGCTCAGTCACGGGTCTTAGTAGCCGCGCTAATAGAAATCCGCCGAGACCTACCGCGAGTATGGGGAGGCCGAGTGGCAACGGAGACGCCACCAGCGTTTCGTAAGCGATCATCCAGCGATCGGGTGTCGCTGCTGGGTCAGACTGGTAGACTGAGTTTGTAGGGAGATCGCGCAGCAGATGCTCCCTGGCAATCTCTAAGGAACTAGAGAAAATGCCAGCGGCCAGCCCACCCAGGGCCAGCAGGCAAAACAACAGGTAGCACGCCACGGCGGTACGAGGGAGCCCCAATTTGTGGCGAATGCGAAACATGAATTTCCTTGCAATAAATGCACGGCACCGGCGAAGCCTGCACAGGTGAGAAATGTCAGTGAGGTGTTTTGTCCGATCTTTGTTCGTTCGCGTCTGCTTGCAGAATCATAACCGGGACATATTCATGTGTTTCGCCGGCGGTGGACGCCAGGTGCGCGCCTACGCCGGGACAGCCAACAATTCGTGTACGGCCTTCACAATGGCCGAAGGGCTGAAAGGCTTGGCAAAAGTGGTGTTGATACCCAATTCATCCCGCAGTTTCGGCAATTCCAATTCAAGGCCTTTGGCCGTTAGCAAAATGATGGGGCAGGCATGGTAGTCGGGTAAGCGACGCAGTTCCCGACAGAGCTCAATGCCCGTAAGTTGGGGCATCTGCTGATCGGTGATGACGATGTCAAAATGTAATTCTTGAGCCAGCTCCAGCGCTTGCTGGCCATTGCCGGCAGTTTGTGTATTGAATCCGGCATTGTCCAGCGCAAACTGCGTGACGCGCGCTAAAGCAATATTGTCGTCTACAATTAAGACGTTTTGTGTTGTCGTTTGCATGGGTACCCCTCGGTAAGTATTCATCCTAACCTTAGCTCTGGCTGATGCTAGAAGCGGCTACATTTTCCGAGAGTTGGAAATGATTTGCAACAGCGGATACGTGGAAATACTTCGTTCGCTACGATCCGAAATTTTGACACAATCGCACCCCTGCTAGCTGTGTGGCAAATCAATAAGCTACAGTTTCTTGGTGAGGCTGAGGCGAGCCTCCGGGGCTGTTTGTCGGAGCAGATTTGCATGGCTTGCGGGCAGCCGTTCCTGTGTTAGGTGTGTTCCGCAAAGGTCGGTGGGATGGAAACGGAAAATAGTCGACAAGCTAGCAAGCGAGATCTTGTCGATCGGATCGTCGCGGAACTGGAGCAGGTCGTCGGCGCCCCATTTTCGCTCTGGGAAAAGACAGCTTTCAGCGCCTGGCAACGCGTGTCGCGGGATGATTGTTCCCAATCGCCCGCTATGGAACTACTCGATCTGGCTCAGAGTAGCCAAAAACCGACCACGCGTCGTAGTCGTTCCGGTACATACGATTTTGCGGTGCCACTCTTATGCAATCGTTTCAAGAGGATCAAAAAGGTTGCGGTTTGCCAGGTTGAGGTTGCCGATCCGCGGATGCTTTGTCGGCTGGCGGAGGCCGTTGTGGCCGGCTGTACCCAGCAGCAGGAAATTGATTGCCTGACGGAGGAAAATGCGATTTTTCTCCGGCAAGTGAGCGAAGGCTTTGAAGAGCTGTCTTTTCTGCGTGCGATGGCTGAGCAACTTGTGTTTGGAACGGCCAGCAAAGATTACGTCCAGCTTGTTCAACTTGCACTACCTGCCCTGGGAGAGGCGGTGGGAGTTGAAATTCTGATGTTCCTGCCGAATGACGCGCAGCAAGACGCACATGCGGATAATGCCTGGCACGTGAATCAGCGCGCGAAGAACCAGTTGCACTATCGGGACGGCAGGGAGTTGGTCCGGCAGTTCCGAGAAGCTGCCGGAAATGCTCCCGTGGTGCGGAATAATTTTCAGGCCACGCACCCGGACTGCAGCCTGCCCGGGATCGACTCGTTTATCCTGGTTGAATTGTCGACGACCTCGGAAGTCTATGGGTGGCTCTTGGCTATCAATCGCATTGGTACCCCGCAAGAAGCTGTTCACCAACCAATTTGTAAGCTGAGTCAGAATGAATTGGGCACGAATGAAGCCTCGCTGATCAATACGGCTGCTGCCATGCTGGCTTCGCATGCGCATAATTTGGTGCTATTGAACGAAAGAGAAAGCCTGTTATTTAGCGTGGTGAGAACCCTCGTCTCCGCCATCGACTCGCGGGATCCTTATACGTGCGGTCATAGTGAGCGCGTGGCCCGCTATGGCAAGCGGTTAGCCGAGTCCTTGGGGTATGAAAAAGAGGCCTGCCAAAGAATCTACATGACGGGGCTGTTGCACGATATCGGCAAAATCGGCGTGAGTGATGCGGTCCTAAATAAAGCGGGTGCTTTGACGGATGCAGAGTATGCGGAAATCCAGCGCCACACGGATTTCGGCTGGGCAATTCTGCACGACTTGGAACAGTTGCAGTACGTCTTGCCGGGCGTCTTGTATCATCATGAACGGTTCGATGGCCGGGGATATCCCGATGGGCTGGCCGGACGGGAAACTCCCCTGGATGGCAGGTTGCTGGCGGTGGTGGATGCTTTTGATGCCATGACTTCGAATCGACCCTATCGTTTGGGCATGCCTGTAGAACAAGCGGTCGGTATCTTGCAGGATGGAGCGGGGAGCCAGTGGGACGCGGAGCTGGTCGAAGCTTTCATGCGAATCTTGCCAGAAATACTCCAGATTCGTGACAACTACGAACGCTCTCCCATGCCCCAAAGAATCGCTGGAGAGGCTGCGTCGGCAGGAGGGGCCCTGGGGAAGCAGGATCCCAAGCACGAACCACAGCCGCTCATGGTTGCTTCATTCTAGGCCCCGCGCAAGGGTTGTCCGCGATGCTCAATATGCCGCTTGCCAACGGTCAACGGGCGTCGTATCTTGGTGTTCATTTGAAAATCCTCCATGCACAATGGGCAGGTGGTGGGCTGGTCGAATCTGGAGGTACCAAACGATGAAATCCTATCGTGAAGAGCTGTGGTTCCAGGTCGCATCCCGCATGGATTTCGTGAACATCACGCCCCAGGTGGAAGCCTGTTTGGCGGAGAGCGGTATCCAAGAAGGGCTGTGTTTGGTGAATGCCATGCACATTACCGCCAGTGTGTTTATCAACGATAATGAGTCGGGCCTGCACCGCGATTACAAGAAGTGGTTGGAGGAGTTGGCCCCCTTCGATGCATCGCCCGAGCGGTACCATCACAATCGTACCGGCGAGGACAACGCCGACGCCCACCACAAACGCCAAATTATGGGTCGCGAGGTGGTCGTGGCCGTGACCGCGGGACAGCTGGACTTTGGCCCCTGGGAACAAATCTTCTACGGTGAATTTGACGGCCGCCGCAAGAAACGTGTGCTGGTAAAGATCATCGGCGAGTAAGGCAAAGTGCCCGCACCTCAAACTGAAAACAACGCTTCCATGAAGCCGGTAAAGCCCTGGAAATCAAGCACGCTTCCAGCGCCAAGCAATGCGACACGGGTTCGGGCCGCGTGGCTGAAAGGCGGGCTTTTCCGGCCCAGACCGGCTAGCACGAGGTACAACTGTTTTCGCTTTGGGTAGGAAAGCATGTCCCACGAACAACCACGGATTCGTCCGCTAGAACTGGTCCCGCTCAACCAAGGCGGGCAGGCGACGTATGCGCTCCGTGACCCGTATGGTTTCACGGCTACGGTCGCCGTACCAGCCGAGGTGGCCGCGTTGGTCACGCTCATGAACGGTGAGCGAAGTTGCAGCGACTTGCAGCACGCGCTGGAACGCCAGCTCGGGAAATCAATGGCCTTGGCGGACGTCGAGCGGGTGGTGCAGCAGCTGGATGAGTGCTGCTTGCTGGATAACCAGCGCTCTGCCGAGCATCAGGCAGTGCTGGTCGAACAGTACCAACAGCTGGCTGTCCGTCCGGCAGTGCATGCGGGTGGAGCCTACGCCAGCGACGAGGTGGCTTTGCGGACGCAGCTCGGCGATCTGTTTACCTGCCCGGCAGGTCCTGGTCTATTGCCCGCAGAGGGCCACAGCCGTGAGGCGTTGATGACGGATCCGCGGCGGTTGTGCGCCGTGATGAGTCCCCATATCGATTTGCATCGCGGGGGACCTACCTTCGCCTGGGCCTACGACCGGGTGGCCGTGGAGGCCGATGCCGATGTTTTTGTGATCCTCGGCACGGCCCATACTCCGCTCGCCAGTTTTTTTAGCGTGTCTCGCAAAGACTTTGCCACCCCGTTGGGCGTGGTGCCAACCCAGCAAGAATTTGTGGCCGACTTGGAGCAGCGTCTGGCCGCGAGACTGGATGCCAGCGAGGCCGATCGGGTTCTGAACGACGAAATGCCTCATCGGAATGAGCATTCGATTGAATTCCAAACGCTGATGCTGCAATACGTGTTGGGAGAGAGGAGAGATTTTTCCATCGTACCGATTCTGGTGGGGTCGTTTCATCCCTTTGTGGACCAGAACCGCTCGCCCGGGGACGCGCCCGCGGTGGCCGAATTCATCGCGGCCCTCCGCGATACGGTGGATACCTGCGGAAAAAAGGTTTGTTTTATCGCCGGGGTGGATCTGGCACACATTGGCCAACAATTTGGCGACCAGGCTGTGCTCGACCAGCCGCGCCTGCAGCAGCAGTGGACCGACGATCAGCAATTGCTGGCACGTGCCTGTGAAGGGGATGCCGAAGCCTGGTTCATTCACGTGGCTGCCCAAGCAGACAGCAACCGCATTTGCGGGTTGGCCCCCACCTACGTCATGTTGCGGACCATCCATCCCTGCCGAGGTGAACTGCTGAAATACGACCAAGCCGTCGCCGAGGACGGGACTTCCTGTGTCAGTTTTGCCAGCGTGGCGTTTTATGTGTAGGCGCTGGGCACTAGTTGTTAGGTGCTAGGGGCGGGCTTTACCCTAGAGGCGGCAGTTGGCGATGGACGTTTCCAGGATGGCCGTGGCCCCCAGCGCTTCTAATCTTTCCATCGTGTCGATGATTTCTTTGCGCGGGACCATGGCGCGGACGCTATGCCAGGCCTGGTCCTCCAGGCGACTGACTGTGGGGGAGTTGAAGCCGGGGGTGATTTTTTCGGCCTCGGCCAATTTTTCTGACGGGATGTTGTATTCTAACAGCGAGTAGGCGCGGGCAATCACGACACCCTCCACGCGGCGCACAATGCGGTCGGCCAGGGACGTGTGGACGGTGGTGGGATTTTGGATCAGGATCGTTTCATAACTACCGATTTCGTCCAATACGCTCAGCCGGTTGGCGGCTAGCGTGCTGCCTGTCTCGACCAGGTCGACAATCGCGTCGGCAACCCCGAGAGCAATCATGACCTCCACGGAGCCAGTCAGCTCGACAATGTGTGCGGTGGCACCGTGCTGGCTCAGGTACTCCTGGGTGACCTGCGGAAAACTCGTGGCAATCCGTTTGCCATGCAGGTCTGCTGGACTACGTATGGCCGCGGAATCCGGAACGCACACGGCCAGTCGACAGCTCCCCACGCCCAGTGGCAGCCGCGTGGTGAGCGAGGCTCCGCTTTCAGCGACCAGGTCGCCTCCCGTAATTCCTAAATCGATGGCGCCCTCGGCGCAGAGGATGGGGATGTCGTCGGTGCGCAAAAACGTGACATCGATGGGCATATCCCGCACGCGGGCAAAGAGACTGCGGTCTTGACGTCGAAACCGCAAACCGGCCTCTTGCAGCAGCTGTTGGGACAAGTCGGCCAGACGGCCTTTGCTGGGAATGCCCAGGCGTAGGTTTTCAGACATGGGAAAAACTGTT